>JAQVYO010000198.1 GCA_028708585.1 Oscillospiraceae bacterium | reverse complement strand
CTTCTTTCGTTCTGCTGCATTCCAGGGACTGGAATATGAGCTGAGTTTGGCGCAGCGGATATCTTGCAATTTGCGTTCGGCTGTCCTTCAAAAAACCAAAAAACCTGCTCGCGTATGGGAAAAAGCCCAATGTGCATATATACATCCTTTTTATTATTATAACATGATTTTTATGGAATGTATACGGAAAGCTGCCCATAAGAATTGCGGTGTTTTTCCCTTTTGTTTGGACTTTTTGACGGTCTCGAACTGGGGAACGGTTTGGCGGACTGTGTCCGATTTTGCGGGACAACAGTCCAGGAATGACCAATACGCCTTGAATGGATCCTGTTTTTCGATCGGCTGCGGAGCATAAGACCTTCCCACCGCTACATATACATCTCAAAATGAGAATCGGTTCTTTTTCGTTTCGCTGAAAGAAGCGATTGGCCGATACAGTTTACAGTCTTTGCGCCATGGGGGAAAATCCCCATGGCGCTTTTGTATTTTTATGCACTCAGGAACCATAATCCGAGGAAAAACTCACATGGAAAAGAGAGTAATCCAGTTGATTTATGAGTCCATGACTAGATATTCTTCTCGTTTGGCGCCAACCGAAACGTATTTGACGGGGCATCCGACCGCCTGTTCCACATATTGAATATAGGCAAGGGCGGCCGGGGGGAGATCGGAAGACTTTTTACATTGGGATAAATCGGCTTGGAAGCCGTCCAAATATTCGTAAACAGGTTTTGCGCGCGTTAAGCGGTCTCCCAGGGGGAAATCTTTGGTCATTTTTCCATCAATTTCATAAGCCACACAGACGGGAATTTTATCGAGATAGGACAAAACATCCAGCTTGGTCAGCGCGAGGCAAGTGGCTCCCTGCACCATGACTCCATAACGAGACGCAACCGCGTCAAACCCGCCGACGCGCCGGGGCCGTCCGGTAGCCGCGCCGTATTCGCCGCCGGCTTCCCGCAGGCGGTCGCCTTCCGGGCCAAACATCTCAGCGGTAAAGGGGCCTTCGCCCACGCAGCTGGAATACGCTTTGACGATGCCGATAATATTGTCCAGCCTTCTCGCGGGAATGCCTGATCCAATGGGCGCATAAGCCGCGATTGTAGAGGAGGAGGACGTATAAGGGTAAATTCCGAAGTCGATATCTTTCAGCGCGCCTAGCTGTGCCTCGAATAAGATGTTTTTTCCCTCGTCAATGGCTTCGTTGAAGAACCCGGTAACGTCGCAGATCATGTCTTTTATCGGGTCACCGTATTTTTGCAGCCAGTTCAGCATATTCCCAGGCTGTATTTCATCAGAGCCGTACCCGCCGTGAACGGTCAGGTTTTTCCAGCCGACAATGTTTTTTACCTTTTCGGGCAGTGTCGCGGGGGATAAAAGATCAACCATCTGAATGCCTTTTTTCATATATTTATCCGCATAAACAGGTGCGATACCACGCCTGGTGGAGCCAAATTTCGCATCGCCCAGCCGGTCTTCCTCCAGATTGTCCATCAATTTATGATAGGGCATGCAGATAATGGCCTTGTCACTGATTTTCAAGTTGTCCCGGCTGATTTTGATCCCCTTATCGGTTAGAGATTGGATCTCTTTACAAAGATGTTCAATGTCAATGACCATGCCGTTTCCCATGACATTGACGGTGGTATCCCGTAAAATGCCCGACGGCAGGAGGTTTAAGATAAATTTTCCTTTGTCGTTGATGACGGTATGGCCGGCGTTGTTTCCGCCCTGATACCGGACGACCACGTCATATCCGGAAGATAAAAGATCAACCATGCGGCCTTTTCCTTCGTCCCCCCAATTGATCCCCACAATTGCTGTCAGCATCTTTGATCGCTCCTATACATTTATTTCAACCTGAACGCCCAAAAGGTTTGCATTGGCTTCCAGAACGGGTTTGACATTTTCTTGCAGGAATTCCTCCGTCTGTTCCGGCGCTCTTCCAATGAACTGCCGAAAGGAAAGAAGCTGAGCCAGTTCCTCTTTAGACAACTGAAAACGACGGTCGGAAACGATCCGTTCCATTAAATCGTTTTCTTTGCCATACAGCTTGACCTGCTCGGCCGCTTTGATCGAGTGCTGACGGATTGCCTCATGAAGTTCCTGCCGGTCGCCGCCTTTTTGGTTTACGCAGTACATGAGGATATTTTCCGTGGCCATAAAGGGCAGTTCGTCCCGCAAATGTTTCTCGATAATTTTTGGGTAGACTTTTGCTCCGCTGATAATGTTGATATACAAAGATAAAATCCCGTCCACGCATAAAAAAGCTTCCGGAATGCTGAGCCTTCTGTTGGCTGAATCGTCCAGCGTCCGTTCAAACCACTGGTTGGCCGCGGTAAACGCGGGATTCATGGTGTTCACAATGACATAGCGGGACAGGGCAGCGATCCGTTCGCTGCGCATGGGATTTCTTTTATATGCCATGGCGGACGATCCGATCTGATTTTTTTCAAATGGTTCGTCAAATTCCTTAAGGTGGGATAAAAGCCGCATGTCGTTGGAAAATTTGTGGGTGCTTTGAGCAATACCGGATAAAACGGAGAGTACCTGGAAATCCAGTTTTCTGGAATAGGTCTGCCCGCTGACCGGAAACACGTCGTCAAATCCCATTTTACGGGCGATTTTTTGTTCCAGCAGCTTGACCTTTTTATGATCTCCATCAAAAAGTTCAAGAAAGCTTGCACCGGTTCCTGTAGTGCCCTTGCAGCCCAGCAGCTTCATATGATCCAGCTGAAAATCCAGCTGATTTAAATCCATTAAAAGATCCAGAATCCAGAGGGTTGCCCGCTTGCCCACGG
>JAQVYO010000039.1 GCA_028708585.1 Oscillospiraceae bacterium | reverse complement strand
CGGTTTCCGCCTTTTCGTTGCCGGCCCAGAAGCCGGAAAGAAAGATGTGGTAGAAAATGATAGCGAACGCCTCAATGGAAATTAAGATGGCGGAGAGATAAGCCGTTGCGGTCAGCCGGGTCTTCAGCGTGGAGGAATACGCATAGGTCAGCAGGAAAAACATGAGGAGATTGCAGATAAGATTGACCGCCGGAACATCAAGGAATAAATACAGTAAATCCAGCGCCATGCAGTATAGGGCGTAGGAGAGAAGCTCGGCGGTTTTTTTGCGGGGAGAAAAGAAAATATGCATGAACCGGTAGATGGTATAGGTTCCGAAAATATTGCACAGCAGATAAATGATGTCATATGGATTCATGCGTTACCCTCCAAACACCGGCGTTGAAACAGCCGCTCCCGCACGGATTTTCTCTGTTGCTGGCTGATGGCCAAGACGGTTTTGTCGGACAGCTTGATGGATTCATACTGATATTCCATTACATGATAGTAATTCACCAGATAGGATTTGTGGATGCGGATAAAGTCTTGGTCGTGCAGCTGTTTTTCAATTTCCGAAAGCTTGCCGTAGAATTCATAGAGCCGGCCTCTTGTGATGAGCCGGACTTTTTTGCCGTTGCTTTCAAAGTACAAAATATCCTTGAGGGAGACTTTAAATTGGGTATGGCCGCTTTTGAACTCAAAAAACAGGCTGGTTTTCCGGATCAGCCGGGCGGCTTTTCGGGCGACTTCCCGGATCTGTTCCGGGCGAAGAGGCTTAATGAGAAACTGAAAGGGCCTGACTTCGAACAGCCTCATGGCGTAGCTGTCTTTTCCCGAAATATAAATGATCTGGGTGGTTTCGTTTTTCATTTCCTCGCGTATGGTCTGGCCTACCTGGATCCCATTGATGTTTTGAAATTCAATGTCCAGAAAAATCAAGTCAAAATACATGCCGTCTGAAAGGGCCCGCAGCAGATCCTCACCGGAATAAAACGCTTCCACTTCAATTTGCTGCGTATCCACACGGCCGGTTTCCATCAGCATGGTTTCAATCTGCCCGCAGATAGCGCGTTCGTCATCACACACGGCAATATAAAGCATGGTGGTTCCCCCTCCTGATTCCTTCCGTTGCGCTGTGCTGCGCCTGCCGCCCGCCCCGATGGCCGGCGGAGCGCACGCAGCTTTATGTATCATTTTCTACAAATTCTTATTCTACTGTTTTTTACGGTCGAAAACAAGGAGGCAAAGAATAAAAACCGGTAATTTTTGGGTGCTTGGCTGAAGAGGATTTCCGGCCCTTTCCAAAAGCATCTTATTGTGCTATTATGGCAACGGGAACCATTTGCCCCGCGGATGAGAAACGGGCTTTTCCTTCAAACGGGAGGAAAGGGAACCCGGCGGCGGGCAGTTTCGTCTGACAGGAGAAGCGATCACGTTACATATATAGAAAGCCGGTATGGGCCGAGGGCTTTGCCGGAAAACGGCCACAAGGAGGGCGGCATGAAAAACCATACGATTCTGAAAAAACGCATGATCTGCTGCGCTATGGCGCTTGTTTTATGCATCGGTTATCTGCCGGCAGCTGCGGCGGATTCCCACTTTTCCGATGTTCCTTCCACTCACTGGGCGGCGGATTCTATTCGTCAAGCCACCGGCCTGGGCATTATAAAAGGGGTTGGAAACGGGAAGTTCGGTTTGGGGCAGGCGGTAACTCGGGCGGAATTTGTCACCATGCTGGCGCGCTTGTTCGGCTGGAAGACGGCGGCGCCCTCCACTCCCAGCTTTACCGACAATCAAAATACTTCGTCTTGGTATTACGGTGCAATTGAGGCGGCGGCGGCGAACGGAGCGGTGAAAAAAAATGGTTCGGCCTTCCGACCCAACGACAAAATTACCAGGGAAGAAATGGCGCTGATGCTGGTGCGGGCCTTGGGCTATGATACGCTCGCCCAGGCGGTGTCCGGGTATGGGATGCCGTTTCAGGACGTAACCCGGAACCAGGGGTACATACAAATTGCATATGATTTTCATATCATAAACGGGACGTCCGGCGCCGCGTTTTCCCCCTATGGAGCCGCCACAAGGGAGCAGGCGGCGGCCATGATGATGCGGCTTTACGGAAGATATGCCCAAAAGGTGAACTGGATGAATGCCTTTTATGCCGTTTCTTCCTATTCTCAATCCGGAGCCATTGGGGCGTTTGATGCGGTTTCTTTGGGATGGAGCCGGCTGGAATATACGGAAAGCGGCGGCGTCAGCTTAAACACCACGTCATCCGGCGGAAATTCTTTTTATCTGCCGGACGGATATCAGTCGGTGATGAAGACCGCTCAAAACAGCAATGTGCCCGCCAGCCTGGACGTCTATATGAGTACCTCCCAAACGGTGCAAAAATCCGATGGGACCGCTTCCAACGCCTGCCGGGAGATTTTGCTGACACAGAAAAGCCGCACGGCCGCCGTTACGCAGATTGTGGCGCAGCTCAAGAGCAATACGCTCTATTCCGGCGTGACCATCGATTTTGAGGGGATGAGGGGAAACGACCTGAAAGCGGGCTTTACCGCCTTTTTGAAGGAACTGAGCGGCCAGACAGACAAGCTGTCCAAAACGGTCTATGTCTGCGTTCCGCCGGCAACGGCGGACGGGGCGTATTATGACGCCTATGATTTTCGCGCTATCGGAACGTTCAGCGACAAGGTCATCTTAATGGCGCATGACTACGAAGCCAAAAGCCTCAGCTCTTCGCAGAGGAACGCAGGCTTTACTACCACGCCGCTGACGCCCATTGCCCAGGTGTACTATGCGCTGAAAGCCGTCACCGACCCCAATACCGGCGTGGCGGACACGGGAAAGGTGGCGTTGGCGCTGAGCTTCGGGTCGGCTCAGTGGTCTTTGAAAAATGGGAAGGTGCTCAACGCATTCCCCTACACGCCGGACCCTTCCGCCATCTATACCCGTCTAAAGGACGGCGGAACCACCATGAACTATTCAAAACTTTATGAGAATCCGTATCTTACCTTTTATGATTCGGTCAGCGGCTCCAATAACGTTGTCTGGTATGAAGATGCCCGCAGCGTCAGCGCGAAAATCCAGCTGGCCAGGATGTTCGGCGTTACCGGCGTTTCCGTCTGGCGGCTGGGTCTGATTCCCGATTATGAAAGCGGATCCCGGGAGATTTACTATCATGTACTGGAAACGCTGAAGGACCTGCACCAATAAAAAACGCCGGGGAAAGCCGGACGGCCCGATAAACTTCCCATCCGGGCTTTCTTTTGTGGGAAAACCTGAAAAAAACGCGCGGGAGAGAAAGCTGAAAATCAATGATTTCCTCCTCCCTTTTTCCTTCGGTTTTTCCAGAAAAAACCAGCGTTTCAAGAGAGCTTTACAAGGCTTTTTTTCCTGAAAAAAGTTGCAAGCGGCAGGGGTTCCTGTTATAATGGGGAAAGCCAGAGAATCGGGCGGATGAAAGCGAAGGCCGAATTTTCCGGCGTGTATTTTGCCCTGACTTGTCGAAAGCGGGAATATTGCGCGAGAAACAAGAAAGGACGGGGGCGCGCTTCTGCCAGAAAGAATTTCGCTCCCCGGGGGGCGTTTGCAATCTTTTTCCCCTGTTTCAGGTTTTTTATATTCATGCAATCCTGACGGCAGCCTCATAAGCGGAAGCTGCGTGGCATAAGCTTTGCTAGGCTATCGGATTTTTGCCGCCGTCATAGAGGCGGTCAAAGCGGGCGCCGCCCTCTTTGCGATCCGGCCGAATCGAACGTTTGCCGGGAGTTGCAGCTTGAATATTTTTGATTTTGCCGTTGCTCTTTTGTTTCATCTGGGCGGGTTTTTGACAGAGTTCATCAGCCGGTACGGCGTTTGGATCTACCCGCTGGTGTTTGCGATTTTGTTTTGTGAAACTGGATTGTTTGTCCCGTTCTTGCCGGGGAACACCCTGATTTTGGCCTGCGCGGCCTTTTCTGCGGCGGGATTTTTGGATATCCGGGTGAGTATCCTCGTCTGCTTTTTCGCCGCATTTTTGGGCGGCGGCGTCAATTACCGGATGGGCAGGACCGTTGGAAGAACGCTGTGCCACCGCAAAATGAGCCGCTTTTTGAAACAGGGCCATATGGATAAGGCGAAATACTTCTACGAAAAATATGGGGGAAAGGCGATTGTATTGTCCCGCTTTATCCCCGTGCTTCGTCAGTGCACGCCCTTCCTCGCTGGAATCGGGAACATGACCGATCAAAGTTTTATATCGTATCATCTGACCGGTGTGACGTTATGGGTGGGCATACTATCCGCAACAGGCTTTTTTTTCGGCGCGGTTTCGGCAGGATCCCGGAGATTTACGGAATGGATCCCGGCCGTTGTATCGGTTTCAATTTTGCCGTCCCTCCTTTTTTACCTGAAATCGAAGCTGCTGACAAAAAATCCATAGACTACTGTGGAAGCTAGGTGCAAATGGAATGTCCGCCAAGTTAAAGAGAAAACTGTTGATCGGCGTCCTTGTCACCGCCGTTATCATTTATTTCTGTGCCAAAACGCTGAAGGGGCTGCACCCGGGCGCGTTGTTTCATTTGAATATTCATTGGGGCGTGGTGGCCCTATCCATTGCTGTATATATCTTTGCAAACTATATTCGGGGACTGGCCTTTACCTTTGGGATCGACAGGGGAATGGACTGGCTGACCGCTTTTCAGGTTATGGGCATTGGGCACGCGGCAAATATGATTTTTCCGCTACATGCGGGAGAGGGACTGCGGGCAGCCTTTTTTCCACCGGATTACAGCGCCATGCGGCGCACCAAGCTGATGGTCATCTCCGCCACGGCCGATACCATCGCGATTATTCTGATCGCGTTGCTTGCGATTCCCTTCTCCGGGTTTATGGACCCCAAATTGTTAAAGGCGCTTTGGATTTTAGCCATTTTGTGCGTCGCGGGAGCCGTTTTATTTGTCCTGGTCCTTCTGGTTGTGCCGCGGCTCCGCAAATACTCCAAAGACTATTTGAGCCTTGATATGGCAAAGATGATGTTCTGGGTGATGCTTTCATGGTTTCTGTTGCTGGTTTCCACCTGGCTGGGGGTTGGAGCGTTCGGATACCGCGGAGGGGAGGCCGTCAGTATGTCGCTGGCGGTGTTTGCCGCCACCAACATCATCAATTTCATCCCCGCCTCTCCCGGCGCCATCGGGCTTTTTGAATATGGTGTGATTCTCGGTCTTGGCGGCTTGGGCATTGCCCGGGACACCGCGCTGGCAGTGGCGCTTTTGCTGCATATGATCCAATATGCGGCGCTTCTGCCCATGGGGGCCGTTTTGTATTTTCAAGCCCTGCACGGAAAATATGGAAAAGCCCTAAAGGAAGAATGGCGGAAAAAGGGGGGATAGCCCGCGCCCTAAGAGCGTGGTTCCGGGGAACCGTTTGGGCAAACGGGAACGAAAGCCCGAGCCAGGTGGATTCCGGATGCTTAGGTGCTTCGCCGTCCCCGTCGGAGTCTTGGAAAAATACAGGAACGCAAAGG
This sequence comes from Oscillospiraceae bacterium, assembly GCA_028708585.1. Lineage (GTDB taxonomy): Bacteria > Bacillota > Clostridia > Oscillospirales > Oscillospiraceae > RGIG529. The sequence continues at coordinate 6,216 of JAQVYO010000039.1, read as the reverse complement.
AAAGAGTGAGGTTTCATGTCGGAAAAGCTCTTATCAATTGTTGTGCCGTCCTATAACTCGCAGGACTATTTGAGCCGTTGCCTGGACTCGTTGATGCCGGGCGGCGGGGAAGTAGAAGTCATTGTGGTGGACGACGGGTCCACCGACCGGACGGCGGACATCGCAAGGGAGTACATAAGCCGGTATCCTGGAATCGTGCGGCTGCATCAGCAGGAAAACGGCGGTCATGGAGCGGCCATCAACAGCGGCATCGCGCTGGCTGCGGGCGCCTATTTTAAGGTGGTGGACAGTGACGACCGGCTGGACGGAGAGGCCTATCAGCAGGTGCTCTCCAAACTGCGGAGTATAGAGCCAATCGACCTTTTGATCACCAATTACGTCTATGAATATTATAACGACGGCAAGAGCTATACTATGCGCTATCGCAACATGTTTCCCCAAGACAAGGTGATTACCTGGGATAAAATGCAGCGGGCCCGCTTCGATCAGATTATGCTGATGCATTCATTTATTTACCGGACGGAACTTTTGCGCCAGTGTGGTCTCAAGCTTCCAGAGCATACGTTTTATGAGGATAATCTCTTTGCCTATGTGCCGCTGCCCTATGTAAAAAAGCTGTTGTATTTCAATTGCAATCTCTACCGCTATTATATTGGACGGGCCGACCAGTCGGTGAACACCCAAGTGATGATAAAGCGGGTGGACCAGCAGCTTCGGGTGACGCGGCTGATGATCGGCTGCTATGATTTGTACCGCGATGTGTCCTCTAAAAATTTAAGCCGGTATATGATCCATCATCTGTCCATGATGGTGGCAACCAGCATTATTCACATCAATTTGTCGGAAGAAGAAGATAAAAACGGCGAAGTGGATGCGCTGTGGGAGTTTATCCGGGCAAAGGATGAGCGGCTGTATACCGAGCTGCGCCGGAGCTTTGTCAACCTTGGCATCATTCTCTCCCAGAAGGTCAATCAGAAAATGATGCTGATGGGCTACAATATTGCCAAGCGGATTTATAAATTCTGTTAGGACATCAATCACGTTCCGTTTCCAGGAAAGAAAAGCGGCCAAACCGTTGCTGTGCATGGTTTGGCCGCTTTTTGATTTTTTTGTATTATTTCAACTTTGTAAACGCCAGAATCATTAAAATTACGCCGCCAATCCATGAAAAATCCATGCTTGTGACCTTTGTCAGCAATTTTCCGGACCGATACCCGAGGGAAACCGCCAGCAGGTTGGAAAGGAGAGAGAGCATAATCAGATCCAGATAGGGAATGCTGGCAAGGCCACAGCCGAATCCGGCGGCGAACCCGTCCAGGGACAGTGCCAGAGCTAGGTACACAGCCTCTTTGGAGGAGAGCATTTTGGAATGGTCCGCGTCCGCTTTCATGTTATCCGCATAAACCGACAGGACAAAATTCACGTCGAACAGCTTGATCCGATAGTGCCGTTTCCTGTTCTGGCGGGTGAGAATGTGCTGCTTGACGAAATACTCCAAGCTTTTTATCAGGCCGATGGAAAAGAGAAGGGCAAAGCAGATGATTTTCGTAATTTCACCCGAAATGAATTGCTGGACGGCGGTTCCAATTCCGGTGGAAAGGGCCAATGCCGCCGTGCAGACCGCGCTGATGACCGCAATGGACAGGGCGGGAATTTTGGTTTTGTTGACGCCATAGGAAAAACTAGCGGCAAATGCGTCAAGGCACAATGCGATAACCAGCATGATTTGAAACATATCCATACATCTCCTCCAATATATATTAGAAGCGGCAGAGGAAAATGGTGATACGGAGCCAAGAAAATTTCAGAAACCGTGCTGCAAAAGAGGTGTTGTGTTTTGAATCTGCAAAATACCAGAGAACTGATCGGCGGAATCCGAGGGCTTTCCAGCCGGGAAGTATCCAAGTCCAAGGAACTTTACGGGGATAATCACCTGGTGGCGTATAAAAAGCACAGCTTTTTTAGGGAGTTTTTGCAAAACTTCGGAGATCCCATCATCAAAATTCTCCTCGTGGCGCTTGTGGTCAATATCGTGATCCGGCTGCGGGACTTTAACTGGTATGAATCAGTGGGCATCGCGCTTGCCATTTTAATTTCCACTTTTGTGTCCACCCTATCGGAATATGGAAGCGAATCGGCGTTTGAAAAGCTGCAGGAGGACGCCTTGAAGACCAAGTGCCGGGTCAAGCGGGTGGAAGGGCTGTTTGAGCTTTCGGTGAGCGAAGTGGTTGTGGGAGATTATGTTTTGCTTCAGGCGGGCGACCGGATTCCCGCCGACGGCATCATTACATCCGGCCAGTTGTATGTGGACCAATCTCCATTAAACGGCGAAAGCAAGGAAGCCTATAAAGCGCCGGAGGCGGGGGAGCGGCCCGAAGGCAACACAGGGTTTAAAAGCAAAAACCATCTGTTCCGGGGCTGCATCGTCTGCTCCGGCGAAGCCATCATGCTGGTGAAGAACGTGGGCACCAATACCTTTTACGGGACCATCGCGCGGGATGTCCAGGAGGCCCCCAGGGAAAGCCCTTTAAAGCTCCGGCTGGGAAAGCTGGCCGCATCCATCAGCAAATTTGGCTATGTCGGCGCCGTCTTGGTTGCCGCTGCCGATTTGTTTCAGTCCATTGTCCTGGCCAACCAGTTTCAGCTTTCCGCTATTCTCCTGTGTCTCCATACGCCCAAGGAATTGGCGGGCTGCCTGATTCACGCCGCCACTTTGGCCATCTCGGTGATTGTTGTGGCCATTCCCGAGGGACTTCCGCTGATGATTACGGTGGTTTTGTCCTCTAACATGAAACGGATGCTGAAAGATAATGTGCTGGTGCGCAAGCTGGTGGGTATTGAGACCTCCGGGAACCTCAATATTCTGTTTACCGATAAAACCGGAACCCTCACAAAAGGAAAACTCAAGGCAGATTCTTTTTTTACCGGAAATGGGACAAAGTACGAGTCTTTTTCCAAATTGCGCAAGACAAAGCTGGGCGAGTGGCTGAAGCTGTCCTCCGTTTACAATACCGGGGCGTCCGTCAGCCGGAAAAACGGGAAATCCTTTGCCATCGGGGGCAACGCAACGGAGCGGGCGCTGCTGGAATTTGTCTTGGAGGATGTGAATAACAGGGAAAACCTGAGCGTGGTTTCCAGCGTTCCCTTTCAAAGCCTCAATAAATATTCCGGGGTCCAGGTGAAGGGCGCCCGGAACGCAACTTTGGTGAAAGGCGCGCCGGAGCTGATTCTTGCAAACTGCACCCATTTTTTTGACGAGGACGGCACCAAGCGCAGCCTCATTTATATGGATCGGCTGAACAAAATCATGAAGGAAATGACCGGGAAGGCGGTGCGGCTTCTGGCGGTGGCCGTTTCCGATCAGCCGCTTCGCCCGGGCGCGCTGAATTCCGGCCTGATTTTGGTGGGTATTGTAGGTATCCGGGATCAGGTCCGGCGGGAAGCGGCCAAAGCCATCCGGCAGGTTCATCAGGCGGGCATCCAGGTGGTGATGATTACCGGAGACAATAAAGAGACGGCGGAGGCCATCGCAAGAGAGATCGGCTTAATCAAAGGCCCGAATGACAGGGCGGTTCTCACCAGCGGGGAGCTGAAAAAGATGTCGGACAGCCAGCTGAAACAGAGGCTTCCGGATCTGCGGGTTGTGGCGAGAGCCGTGCCGGCGGACAAGAGCAGGCTGGTGGCAGCCGCCCAGGAGCTGGGGCTGGTAGCCGGAATGACCGGGGACGGCATCAACGATGCCCCGGCACTGAAAAAAGCGGATGTGGGATTTTCCATGGGGAGCGGAACCGAAGTGGCCAAGGAAGCCAGCGATATCGTGATTTTGGACGATGACTTTTCTTCCATTTCCCAAGCTGTTCTATATGGCAGAACCATCTTCAAAAGCATCCGTAAATTTATCGTTTTTCAGCTGACTATCAATGTCTGCGCGGTTGGCATCTCCATCATCGGCCCCTTTATCGGCGTCGCCTCCCCCATTACGGTGGTGCAGATGCTTTGGGTTAATATGGTGATGGATACGCTGGCAGGGCTGGCGTTTGCGGGAGAGGCGCCGCTAAAAGAATATATGCAGGAGCCGCCCAAACGGAGAGACGAACCCATTATCAATAAATACATGTACAACCAAATTCTGGTGGCTGGCTTGTATATCACCGCTTTGTGCATTCTGTTTCTGAAGCTCCCGGCGATTCAGGAGATGTACGACTACGGGACCGGAAACGGATATTTTATGACGGCTTTTTTTGCCATGTTTATTTTTGCGGGAGTGTTCAACAGCTTCAATGCCCGTACCACCAGGCTCAATTTGCTGGCGCATATCTGGCGGAATAAAGGATTTATGGCCATCATGCTGTTTGTGACCACGGTGCAGATGCTGATTATTTATTTTGGCGGCTCCATTTTCCGCACCACCGGGCTGACGTTTGGAGAACTGCAATTTGTCCTGCTTCTGTCCTTTACCGTGATTCCGGTGGATTTCATCCGCAAAATTATCGTGGGAACCAGCTGGCGCGGCAATGCGATTTAAGAAGGGGGAGCGGCCAGGAGATGTTCCGGCGGCAAAGAGGAAAAAAGCCGCACCCAAAGGGTGCGGCGGGGATGCGCGAAGCGGAATGGAGGGGGAGCCGGTTTTGCCCCAGCGCCGCCCTGTGTGGCAGAATGCAATGGGAGGATGTTCCTTCCGGCGTTTTACTGCATGGGAGCCTGGAAGTTTTGCTGCTGCTGCTGTTGGACGGCCTGCTTCCCTTTTTCCGTCTGCTCCGCCTCGTTGGGGTTTAGCAGGCAGAGCAGCTGCTGCAATTCACCGATGTGCTGCCGCTCTTCATCCGCAATGTGGGCCAGAACCTTTTTGACCCGCTGATCGGTTGTGGCCATGACATGGGCTTCATATTCGATAATCGCTTCCAGCTCTCCCGCAAGGTCTACCCGCAGGGCCTGAAGGGTCTCTTCCATAGACATGGGGCGGGGCACATTGGCAACAAATGGATTCTCTAACAGTGCCATAAAAACACTTCCTTTCCTATCATCTGGAACGTATCATGCGCCGTTTTGCGGCTGAATATGCAGCGTTTGCCTGCTTTACCGCCCGGAAAAACGGATGAATTTTTGCGGAAATGGCTTTCTTTTGGTTTTGTATGAGGGTCCTGCGGCTGGAAACCATAATGAGAAGGAGAAGCGGAGCGGAAGGAAACGGCCCTCCGGGCCGTAACGGAAGAAAAATGAGTCTTGACAAAACGGAAGATTTGCCTTATACTTTCAAAAATAAAGTAGATGAAAAAGACAATGATGGGAAGAGTAGGCCGAAATGGTAGTTCCAGAGAGCCGGCGTCAGGTGGAAGGCCGGTACGGAGTTTCGGCGGAAGAACATCCCGAAGTCGCCAACCGAACGCATATATTTGCCGGTAGGCTTGGCCGCAAAGGCGCGTTACAGCCTGCGGATAGGGGCGCATAAGCCGTATCCGGGAAGAAGGGCCGCCATTTGGCGGCCAAATTTGGGTGGTACCACGAAAGCAGGCGCTTTTCGTCCCAAGGGGGGGCGAAGGGCGCTTTTTCATTTTAAAAAGAGAAATTGCTTTTTGCGAAAGGAGATCTATGGAGCGGAGCATTTACTGCGGCGCCTTTCGGGAGCGCCACATGGGGGAAACCCATACGGCCATGGGCTGGGTGCAGACCAAACGGGACATGGGCGGCGTCATCTTTATCGACCTGCGGGACCGGGAAGGGGTTTTGCAGGTGGTGTTCGACGCGCGGAATTTGTCCGCGGAGGATTTTTCCACCGCGGAGGGTCTGAAAAATGAAACGGTTATCGCGGTAACCGGCGTTGTCCGGAAACGGGACGAGGAAACTTATAACCCAAAGCTGGAGACGGGGACGGTGGAGCTGCGGGCGCATGTGCTGAATGTCCTGTCCGAAGCCCAGAGTCTGCCGTTTCCCATTGAGGACAAGTTGGAGGTGCGGGAGGACCTGCGCCTCAAATACCGATTTTTGGACATCCGCCGTCCCGTGATGCAGAAGAATCTGCGGTTTCGGAACGATATGGTGATGGCCATCCGGGACTATTTGAGCCAGCAGGGATTTATCGAAGTGGAAACGCCTATGCTCACCAAATCCACCCCGGAAGGGGCGCGGGATTATCTGGTGCCCAGCAGAGTGCATCCGGGGACCTTTTACGCGCTGCCTCAGTCGCCGCAGATTTTCAAGCAGCTTTTGATTGCGGGG
>JAQVYO010000197.1 GCA_028708585.1 Oscillospiraceae bacterium | reverse complement strand
AACAAACCGAATCCGTTTCAGGCTTTTACCCTTGAAGAAAGTATTTGTAAGCACTGCATTCTGAAATGTCACCCTGGAAAAAGCGCAGTTTTCAAAAGAGCAGCCCTTCAGCGCACCATCGAAAACGATATCGGCAAGCTGGGTGGCGTAAAAGGCGGTACGATCCCAAACTACAAAGGACATTGTATTTTTCAGCAAGGCACTGTATGTGATGGACACTTCCGTAAAATCGGAGCCGGAAAAATCGCAGCTTTTCACCTGGCTCCCGGCAAACTCAGCTTCTTTTAAAGAGCAATTCAAACTGTTTATGATATTGGAACCCTGAATGCAGCTTTTGCTGATGTTGGAATCGGAAAAGTCACAGCCGCCGGCATTGTTGCCTTTCAGCAGAAGCCCTGACATCTCCGAACCGATAAACAGGCATCGCTGCATGTTGGAAGAACTGAATTTTTCGTGCAGGTTCTTCAGGCTTGAAAAATCCGCGTCCACCCAGTTCCCGCCTGACATATCTCAGCCAAGCTTTTTTTCCCGGCTTTGCAGACGGCAATCTGGCCGATCGATCAGTCGAAGATTCTGCGGATGCTTTGCCGGAGGCCGCCGGCGGAAAATTTTCTGAAAAATAGTTGAGGTCTACCTCCAGGATTTCCGCAAGCCGGTTAAACATAATAATATCCGGCATGGATTCTCCGCGCTCCCACTTTCCGACTGCTTGTGAACTAACGGATAGCCGCCCTGCAAGCTGGGCCTGGGATAACCCTTTTTCTTTGCGCATTTCTGAAATTATTGCCTATCATCATTGCTGTTAGCATAGCGGGTCCCCTTTCTTATCTCATTACGCCGCCGCTTTACGCTGCATTGTTATTTTACCTGATATTCAAACCATATTTCAACACAAATAATGAAACCATCAATTGTATTTCATCTACATTTAGTTGTATTTTAGAAAACTGTTGGCTGCTTACCGAATGAAAGGACAGCCTGCCCAAATGCAAGCTGTCCCAAAAAGATTGGAAAGGGATGGATGTTCTTTCGCTTGACAGACTGCAAACCCCATGGTATGATTTATATAATAAATCATACCATGGGGGCAAAACAGGAGGAGTTTCTATGAAAGCGGCCAAGGGAAACTATGCATGGACGGTTACCGTTGGTGAAAAGGGCCAGTTTGTAATTCCAAAGCAAGCGAGAGAATTATTTGGCATTGAACCGGGGGACAAATTGATTTTGCTGGGAGATTTGAACCGGGGAATTGCGATCCCGCCCAAAAACTCGTTTGCGGAATATGCCGCTCAAATTTTTTTTGATACAGAAAAGGCAAAGAAAGAATAGTTCGGAGGGGTTTTTATGTCCTATGAAAAATTTTTAAAGCCGGTATTGGAAGCGTTTTTCGGGAAAAGGCCATTCAAAAGCCGCCCAAGGTAGAAGGCCTGTGCATTCTCCCCGGGGCATCCCGACGGTATTGGCTTCCTTCAACCGAACATTACCTGTAAGCTATCGAAAGGCTTATGAAAAAAACAGATGGAAAGGATGATCCGTATTTGAGTGTAGTCATCTCAAAATTTAAAGAAGTTCTGTACTCGATTCTCCCAATTACGGCGTTGGTACTTATCCTTCATTTTACGCTGACGCCTATTGATCCCCCGCTTCTGTTTCGCTTTTTGATCGGCGTGGTTCTAGTTGTTTGCGGCTTGACCATTTTTTTAATCGGTGCGGAAAATGGTATTACGCCCATCGGCAACGTCATGGGAGCGGCGATTGCCAAAACCAACCAGTTGTGGATCGTCGCTGCCGGAGGGCTGATCTTGGGGTTTTTTATCTCCGTTGCCGAGCCGGATCTGCATGTTTTGGCAGCCCAGGTGGACACTGTAACAGGCGGAATCATCTCGCAAGGCAGTATCTTAATTGTCATATCGGCCGGTATCGCCCTTATGCTTGCCGTTGGCCTGATCCGGATTGTATATAATTTTCCGCTGCACCGTTTGCTGTCCATTCTCTATGGAATCATTCTGATTTTGGCACTGTTCACATCACCCGGTTTTCTGGCGATTTCTTTCGATGCTTCCGGCGCAACGACGGGGTCATTGACCGTTCCGTTTATGCTGGCTCTGGCCCTTGGTGTTTCCAAATTAAAAAAGGATAGTCAAGCTTCCGAAACGGATAGTTTTGGTCTGGTTGCAATCGCTTCCACCGGCGCCATAATTTCCACAATGGTTATGGGCATCCTATTTCACACGGACACGCTGAGCGGAGAACTTACGCACAAAGCGGCTTCCCCATTGATTCTTACTCCGTTTCTTCACGAATTTCCAAAAGCCGCCGGTGAAATCCTGTCGGCCCTGCTTCCCATCGTCATCCTATTTTTTCTGTTTCAGGTCCTATCGTTCCGGCTGCCCAAGAGCGCGGTGCGCAAAATTTCATTTGGTATTTTATTCACTTTTATAGGACTTGTCTTATTTTTAACGGGGGTAAACGCAGGATTTATGGAAGTAGGGCGCGCGGTGGGCCACCAAATAGCTTCCATGGACAATAAAGCGTATGTGGTATTGGTGGGAATGATATTTGGCGTTGTCACCGTCCTGGCGGAACCGGCCGTTTACGTCCTCACCCACCAGATTGAAGACGTCACAAGCGGCTATGTCAGCAAAAAAGTCGTCATGATTACCCTTTCCATAGGGGTAGGCGTCGCCGTTGCGCTTTCCATGGTCCGCATTCTGGTTCCGGAACTAAAATTATGGGAATATTTGCTTCCCGGGTATTGCATTGCTATCGGACTGTCCTATGTGGTTCCCAAACTTTTTGCGGGCATTGCATTTGATGCGGGCGGAGTCGCCGCCGGCACAATGACGGCCAC
>JAQVYO010000196.1 GCA_028708585.1 Oscillospiraceae bacterium | reverse complement strand
CGTAAGACAGCGAGATCACACCGCTTTCGCTGCAGCCGCCACCGATGCTTCCGACGGTTCGACCATCCGGGTATACGATCATTTTCGCACCGGCTTCCCTTGGCGTTGACCCTTTTGTTTCGATGATTGTGACGAGTGCAGAGGGCTCTGCCGTTTCCCGGCTGAGCGTTGACAAAACACCTGTATCAAGCTCCGGCCAAGCCACCCCGGTCATCTGCCGTTTATATCGGATGATTTCAGACAGAATCGATACAGCAATTTCTTCCGGCGTTTCCGCGCCGATGTCAAGCCCTATCGGAGCCCTGACAGCCTTGATTCTATCTGCCTGGAAGCCTTCACTAAGGAGCTGTTGGCGGGCGGCGGCAACCCGGCGGCGCGATCCAATCATTCCTGAATATGCAGTATCCATCTTCAGCACATGCCTGAGGCAAAGCAAATCGTGGCGGTGCCCGCGCGTGATGATCACGAAAAAAGTAAATTGATTGATATTGAGGCGTTCAAAGCAGCGGTCAAAGCTTTCGCAGACGACCTCCCTAGCTGTCGGGAAGCGGGTTTTGTTGGCAAACGATGGGCGATCGTCAACAACAGTCACCGCGAAACCGCATTTCTAGGCAAATTCCACGAGGGGAAGGGCGATATGTCCGCCCCCGAGAACTATGAGCTTTGATTCAGGACAATATGCTTCTGCGATGGATATGGCCCCGTCTTCATCGTCAAAAACCTGCAGCTTTCCCGTCTCCAGCGCTGTTAACGCGATCCGGCCAGTCACCGCATCTCTCTCACACAAGTTTTTAATTTCATGTTCAGAAAGCTCTGTCTTAGTTATCTCACCAGTTCTCAGCATTGTGATAACGACGGCTTTATGCCCGGCATCGACAAGATGACGAACTCTCCTATACAGCTCAGCCGTATTTTTCAATCCGATACCTCCTAAAGGAACGCTTTATTGCGATGCAAATAAACTATAAACTCGCTGCCCTTGCCGTATTCGCTCTTAACCTCAATTGAACCTTTATGAGCTGCTACGATGGATTTGGCAATGGCAAGCCCAATGCCGGCTCCGCCTGTCTCGCGAGTCCTGGATTTATCCGCTCTATAAAAGCGCTCGAAGATATTAGGCAAATCCTCTTCGGATATTCCGATACCGGTATCCTTAATTGAAATAACCACATAATCTGAATTATCTGAAACCGACAGACTGATTTTACCCCCTGATGGCGTATACTTAATAGCATTGGATATCAGGTTGAAAAAAACCTGCATAATTTTATCTTTATCAGCCCATGCTTGCTGATCCGTCAAATCAGTGATGATTAATATGCCCTTTCTGTTTATTTCGTTTTCAAAACTCTTCAGTGCTTTGGAGAGGCACTGTGAAATATTTATGTCTTCAAGCTGCAGCCGCAGCTTCTCATTTTCATATCGTGCCAGAGACTCCAGGTCCATGACTATTTTTGTCAGCCGGACCGTTTCTTCATGACAGCTTTTCAGGCGCTCCGTATCTGCTTCCCACACACCGTCGATCATTGCTTCAAGATGGCCCTGCAGATTCGTTATCGGCGTTCGCAGCTCATGCGCTACATCAGCTGTCAAGCGTTTTCTAAGTATTTCCTGGCGGCCGAGGCTCTCTGCAAGCGTATTAATCGAATCTGTCAATTCCACGATTTCACGGGTATTTGGTGCTTCAACGATTCTGCCGTTGTAATTCCCCTGGGAGATCTGCTCCGCCTTCTTAATGACTCTTGAGATCGGCCCTGACAGCCTTTTAGAAGTATACATTCCGATAAATATTGAGATAAAGGCTGTTACTCCTGTTGCAAGTAGCAGGAGCTTATTTAACGTATTAAGAAATAAAAGATCATTATCTGAATAGAAATAGGGGCCGTAATATCCGATCGTTACTGTACCGCCCGTCAAACCGGCTTGAATCCTATAAGAGCTTTCGGTATAACCACCCCTAAAAATACCGTATTGCTTTTCCATGTTTTCAGCCATGCTTTGCAGCATATCAGCGCAAAAACCCTCGTTATGCTCCATGGCATCCCATATCACGTTGTTACTCCCGTCCACAACCCGAAGGATAAGGCCGTTGCCGAGCACCCTAACACCCAGGTTTTCTATGGAGGATACATTCCACTTTCCTGTGGATATATCATAGTAATCCTGAAGCATGGCAACGACGGCTTTTTTTTCCTGATCTAAATTATCAATAACATACTTCTTGAATTGTCTCTCAAGAATAATGTTGGCAAATACCGCGATGATCAGAAATGATATTAATGATATTAGCAGAAAGGAAACCGTCAGCTTTCTTCTCAGTGTCGGACGCATTACTTCACCCCGAATTTATAGCCCGTTCCGTGTACGGTCATGATGTATACCGGCGACCTGCTGCTGTCTTCTATCTTTTGCCGGAGATTCTTAATATGCGTGTCAATAACCCTGTCAAAGCCGTCAAATTCATTACTCAGTGCTTGTCCGATTTATTCCTCGCGCGTATAAGCACGAAGCGGATGCTTGGCCATTATGAGCAGAATGTTATATTCATTCGGTGTTAAGGAAACTGGTGTCCCACCTTTATAAACTTCATGATTCTGGACATTTATGACCAGGTCTCCGCTATTAAAACGTAATTCATTTGTCAGCGGCTCATCATCGGAGGCTCTTCTTAAAACTGCTTCAACCCGTGCTGTCAATTGCCTAGGGCTAAACGGTTTTGTCAAATAGTCGTCCGCACCCAAGCCAAGCCCCTTGATTATATCTTCTTCACCTATCTTCGCTGTCAGCATGATAATCGGGATGCGCGATCTCGTTCTAATTTCCTTGCAAATGTCCTCTCCCGAAATATCTGGCAGCATGAG
>JAQVYO010000195.1 GCA_028708585.1 Oscillospiraceae bacterium | reverse complement strand
GTACGCAGGGACTGCTTCTCATTAGCTGTAATTCTTGAGAGAGTCTCACCGGCAGTCGGGTCAGGATAGCCTTCGTTGTCGCGATAATTGTTACTCAAACGAGAATTCTCCTTTCCGGGCAGACTTAAGGCGTCCACCTCTAATTTCCACTGGAGATGAACGCCTGATTTGAGCGGATGATTTTTAATCTTTTTTGTAGAAGGGACAGGTATAGCCATCAGCACGGAGCTTGAGACCGGGAGTCCACGGCGGCGCGGCGGCACTTGTGGGTGCGCTCGGAACGGCGCTGTGCTCAATGGTTGGAAATCTCACGGTCGGACGAAAAAAGTATGCAAACGTGGAAGCCGATGTATATACCATTCTTGAGAAAACGAAGGTGTTGCAGGCGCGGCTGCTCGAACTTGTGGACGAGGACGCGAAGGCATTCGAGCCGTTGTCCAAAGCTTATGCAATTCCGAAAGACGATCCAAAATACACGGAGACAATGGAAAATGTACTGAGAACGGCTTGCGTTGCGCCGCTTGAAATGATGAGATGCTGCTGCGATGCAATCGATTTGCTTGCAGAAATGCTTCAAAAAGGAAGCGTAACATTAGTATCCGACGTAGGAGTAGGCGCAGTGTGTTGCAAGGCTGCGCTCATAGGCGCGAGCATGAATATCTTCATAAATACGAAATCTTTATCCGACAAGGGGAATACTGCTTCAATAGAAAATGAGGCAGATGCTATGCTCGGAAAATACTGCGCACTTGCCGATGAGATAAGTAATTCGGTAATGAAAAGACTACGGTAGGGTATCTAAACGGCATCAGCTAAAAGCGAATGATTGAAAAGGATCGTTTTCATATGGATTACAAAGAGGCTATGGAGTATATTCATGAAGCACAAAAATTCGGTTCAAGACCTGGCTTGGAAAGTATCGGAAAGCTTCTTGAATATCTGGGAAACCCGCAAAAGAGGCTGAAATATGTCCATGTTGCGGGGACAAATGGAAAAGGATCAACCGTGGCCTTCATCAGTCAAATACTGATGGAGGCCGGTTATTTAGTGGGAATTTATACGTCTCCGTATATCCAGCGCTTTTCAGAGAGAATTAAAGTCAACAATGAGGAAATACCCGAAGTGGATATTGCCAGAATCACAGGGATGATTAAACAAGCGGTTGACCGGATGGTTCAGAACGGAGAAGAAAATCCCACGGAGTTTGACATGGTTACCACGATGGGATTTCTGTATTTTGCTGAACAGCATTGTGACATCGTTGTTCTGGAGGTGGGGTTGGGCGGAAGGCTGGATTCCACCAATACCATTGATTCACCGGAAGTGGCTGTCATCACCACCATCAGCTATGATCACATGGATGTTCTTGGAGACACACTGGACAAAATTGCCTTAGAGAAGGCGGGTATCATCAAAACCGGCTGTGATGTGGTGCTTTATCCGCAGGAACCTGAAATTGAGAAGCTGTTTGAACGGATTTGCACTGAAAGACATGCAAAATTGCACGAGGTTGAATTATCAGACCTTCGTCCTGCCGGCTTTGGCCTGTCCGGGCAAAAATTTGGATTCAATGGATACAAGGCATTAAAAATATCCTTGCTGGGAGACCACCAGATGAGCAATGCCGCCGTCGCGGTCAAAACGGTGGAAGTCCTGAATGCGAAGGGGTATTGTATCAGTAAAGACGCGGTACGCAGCGGGCTTAACGATACAAAATGGCCGGGGCGTTTTGAAATCATTCAAAAGAATCCGTTTTTTCTGATTGACGGAGCACACAATGTGCAAGGGGTTTCCACCCTCAAAGAGGGTTTATGCAAATATTTTCCGGGTAAAAAATTCACCTTTCGTGTCGGTGTACTGGCGGATAAAGAGTATCAGGCGATGATGGCGATCATTGCCCCGCTTGCGGAACGGTTTATTACCGTTACGCCGGAAAACCCACGTGCGCTGGACGCACAGGATTTGGCGAAATATCTTGCGCGTTATGGCAAACAGGCTATGAGCTGTGAGAGTATTGAAGCTGCAATCAGAAAAGGCACGGATTTATGCGGACAGGATGGCATGCTCTGCGCCTTTGGCTCCCTTTACTATATTGGAAAGGTAAGGGAGCTTCTGGGATTAAGATAAGTGGGGAAAAGAAGGCTGATGCAGCCTGAGGCATTTCCCATGGATGCACTGAACGGGGGAGACTTATGCAACAACTCAAAACCAGAACCAAATCTCTTCAGATTGAAGAACAAAAAATAGAATTACGGAAAAACCTTCGTCTCAGCAGGAGCTTGCTTGATGAGGAAACGAGAAAACGTGTTGATAACGGTGTGTTTCAAAACCTGATTTCCATGTTTGAATTCAAAGGCTGCGGGTATCTACTTACTTATGTTTCGGGTGGGGCAGAGGTGGATACGCGCGCAATCATCAGCTATGCTCTTCAGCATAACAAGACAGTTGCTGTCCCGCGTTGCATTCCCAGTGAAAACAAGCTCGAGTTTTATCGGATTGAATCACTGGATGAACTTAAGCAAAGCAGATTTGGCCTGCTGGAGCCGGATGCCGATCCGGATAAAAAGGTGGAGAAATCACTGTGTGGGCTGTGTCTGGTTCCGGGGCTGAGTTTTGATCGATTTGGCAACCGTTTGGGCTACGGCGGCGGTTATTATGACAGGTATCTTGAAAGATTTTCCAGTGTGACGATAGGACTCTGTCGTTCCCATCTTCTGAGCGAAGAAAAGCTTCCGTGCGATTTTCACGACAAAGAGGTTACGCTGATTTTGACCGAAAGAGAAATTAGTTGTCCTGGCTGCTCAATGCAGCAATGCAATTGAAAAAATATTTTAATATTATTTTAGGTTCGGAGGTAGAGCGGCAAT
>JAQVYO010000194.1 GCA_028708585.1 Oscillospiraceae bacterium | reverse complement strand
ATCTGGCATGCGGCCTTGTGAATCTCATCAATTTGTTTCAACCGGAAATTTTGTGTATCGGCGGCGGCCTGTCAGGAGAAGGGGAAGATCTTCTGCGGCCGCTGCGGGCAATTTTGGACCGGGAAGACTATGCCCGAGGCTTGGCGTGGCGAACCCGGCTTGCCCTTGCAAAGTTGGGAAATGATGCAGGGCTGGTGGGCGCCGCGCTGCTGCCTTTATATAGATAGTATCCTCCGAAAAAGAATGTCCTGAGGACCTTTGTCTGTCTGTCTGTCGGCCGGCCCTGCTGAATCTTGCAAAGCAGGCGCTGTTCTGGTATACTGGGCCTATCTAGTAGACAATGACTAGTAGTGGATAATATTAAAGGAGCTGCTTGATGAATACACAATTTAAGAAGGGAGTTCTGGAGCTTTGCGTTTTGGCCTTATTAAAGCAAAGAGACAGTTATGGATATGAGCTTGCGGAACGGATTTCGAGCTGTATCCAAATTGCTGAAGGAACGCTTTATCCGATCCTCCGAAAGCTCAAAACGGAAGGGCTGTGTGAAACGTACCTTTCCGAGCAGTCGGCCGGCCCGCCCAGAAAGTATTACCGGCTCACCGGAGAGGGAATGCGCGCGGAGTGGGAGGCCAGACGGGACTGGCTGTCTTTCACACGCGGTGTCAACCAACTGATGGAGGAGAAATTGGATGAAAATGAATGAATATTTGGGTGCGCTCGCAAAGTCGTTGGGAACGATGGACGGGCAGGAAAAAAAGGATATTTTGCAGGATTATAGAGAGCATTTTAAAATTGGACTTGCGTCTGGCAAAACGGAAGAAGAAATTTCCGATGCGCTGGGCGATCCGGAGCAGGCGGCAAAGCTGTATGGGGCCTTAAAAGCATCTCATCAGGCACGGCAGACCAAAGGAATGGGCGACGCCATGCGGATGATCGGGGCCGCTTGGTGTTGTCAGGCTGGCGGCGGGGTGCTGATTGGAGTTTTATACCTTTTATCCGTGGCGGTTCTGGCGGTTCTGATTGTGGGGGCTGCCTGCGTGATTCTGGGTGGATTGGTATCTGCGGGCCTTGCGGTTCTTGAAATCATCAAAGGGTTCGGCGGCTATGCGGTTTTGGCGTTTTTCCTTGCTCTGACGCTGGTTTCCGGCGGGTTGCTTTGGATGGCCGGGGATAAGGCGATGTGGCGGGCGACCGTTGGGCGGCTTCCGTTGCTGGCCCAGCGAATTTTGCAGCGCGGGAGGGAAGTATGATATGAAAGCAAGCATAAAAATTCTTTTGAGCCTGTGCATTTTGGGTTTTATGGGCCTTGCGGTTACCGGGGCAGTACTAATGGGGACGGGGCAGATGATGTCCTATGAGGCCACCGAAGAGTATGAATTGAGTGCTCCCATTCAAAAAATTGAGCTGAATACAGTAAATGCGCGGGTTTCCCTTGTGCCGGAGGACACAGGATGCAAAGTGGTTTCCTATGCAAAAGCCTGGCTTCCGGGTCCTGTGGATATGGATAAGATACTGGAGGTAACGGTGAAAGAAGGTGTGCTCACCGTGACGGAGAAACCGTTTCCGCCCACCTTTTTCGGTTTTTTTCCTCAACCTTATGAAATGATGCTGACGTTCCATGTGCCGCAGAAAGCATGGGATACCAGGAAAAGCGGATTTTGATCCTTTCCGCGGAGCCTGGAAAGCTCCAGGGTCAAAAAGCGCGAAAGGGCCTTGCGTCAATGGGGAAAACGCCATAAAATAAAAGATGGATACTGTTGAAATGGGAGCAAGGACATATGAGTGTTATCATCGACAAATTTGGCGATGTGGTAAGCAAGAGCATTGCCAAAAAGCCTAAGCGGGCGCTGAATTTGCTGAAAGCCGGGTACTTTGCAAGCGGACAGCAGATGAAATATCTGCCCGGACGGAATTTGCTACCGCATCAAAAATATGCTGCGGTAATGAGCAACAGCGCCATCCGCGCGCCTTTGAGGCGTCCAGGGCATTCCGCTGTGGTCAGTGTTTTTCTGCCCTGTGAAATGCTGCAAGCCATGGATATTACCCCTCAATTTACCGAAGGACTGGCCTGCTATTTCACCGGGGCAGGCTGCGAAGGCGCGTTTATCCGTGCTGCGGAAAACCGGGGTGTCCCCCGGACGTACTGCTCTTATCACAAAGCGCTTTTAGGCGCTGCGATGGCGGGGGTTCTGCCGCGGCCTCAGATGATTGTGAATACAACGCTGGCATGCGACGCCAACCTTGGTACCTTCCGCACCCTTGCGGAGCTTTGGCAGATTCCGCAGTTTACGGTGGACGTGCCGGAAACGGCCAGTGGGAATGCGCTTGCATATGTGTCGGAGCAGCTGCGGGACTTAAAGGGGTTCTTGGAAGAAGTGACGGGGAAAATGCTTCCGGAGGAAGAGCTAAAAGCGGTGATCCGCAGGGAAAACCGCTCAATACGCCTTTACCGGGAATTTTTCTCTATACTTTCCGAAAAGCGCCTGCGCAATGACATGACGTCAGAAATGTACAAAATTTTTTTTACCCATGTTCTGCTGGGCACGAAAGAGGCGGAACGGTATTTTGAACTTTTGCTGGAGGATGCCAAAGCCGCGCCCTCTGCGGGAAACGAAATCCGGCTCCTTTGGGCGCATTCTCTGCCGTTCTGGCAGGATTCGGTGCGCAAAGCGGTTTTTCAAAATGGAGTAAGCCAGCTTCTGTGCTGCGACATGAATTTGGATTCGGTGGCGGAGCTGAACGAGGACCGTCCGTATGAATCCATGGCGCAAATATTACTTGCCAACAAAATGGGCGGGCCGGGCGGCAGGCGCCTGGATGCTCTGCTTGAGGCGGCGCAGGTTCTGCGCGCAGACGGCGTAGTCTATTTTTGCCATTGGGGATGCAAACAGACGTTGGG
>JAQVYO010000193.1 GCA_028708585.1 Oscillospiraceae bacterium | reverse complement strand
AAGCCAATACCCATAAAAACCGGCCAGGCAAATAATAAGAGCGCGAATCCGATCAGGCATGTAAGCAAGCCGATTGAAAAGACGCCCTTTTTGTTTGCGCTGCCGTCGAGCCCGAACCGTATGACAGAGTTCATGATTCCGGCTGAGGCAATGGGGATCAGGATATTACAGGTCTGAACGACCAGATCTACTTCCCCATATTCCGCATTTGACAGGGCGCGGGTATAGAGCGGCAGCATCAAAAATACAAGGAACTTTGAGCTGAATATGCCAATCGCAAAGGTGACGGTGTTGGAGGCCAGTTTTTTATATCTATTCATTGGTCCGGGTCGTCTTTGCCAGCAGCACCGCGTTCCTTCGGAAATCTCTTTTTGATGAAAATGATCCCTGTAACAATTGCAATCAGCACAAAAACAACGGCGGCGATGATCGCGTAAATATTAAAATACCCCGCGATGGTTCCCCAGGCGTCACCCGCAAACTTTCCGAGAAAAACCAGCGCAATATTCCAAATGGCTGTGCCGACAGCAGTCAAAGACAGGAACACGCCTATTTCCATTTTGGCGACCCCTGCCGGAATAGAAATCAAGCTGCGTACAATGGGGATAAACCGGCAAAAGAAAATGGTTTTATTCCCATGTCTTAAAAACCAGCTTTCCGCCCTGTGCACATCTTCTTTTTTCAGGTGCAGCCTTCTTCCGAGCTTACTGTCAAACAGGCGCTCTAACCGCTCCGCATTCAAAATCCTTCCAAGATAATATAGGACAATCGCGCCAACGACCGAGCCGATAGTGGCGGCGATAATAACGCCCCACACATTCATGGTGGTGATCGTCGTCATGAACCCGCCAAAGGTTAAAATAATTTCAGACGGTATCGGTGGAAAGATGTTTTCAATCGCAATCAGAAAACCGATCCCAACATAACCAAACCTGTTAATGATATCAATAATAATCTGTTCCAAAAGATCCCTCCGTGGCCGGCCTATCGTTTACAAGAGACGTTAAGCCCGCATTCATCGTGTTTTCAATATTAAGTTTCATAGTAGCATCCCGACTTAAACTCCAGTAAAATTGCAGTTAAACTGTTCTTAAACTATATAATAAAAGCGGCTCTGTACGTTGACAAAGCCGCTTACATAAAATTATGGCAAGCTCTTTTGCACATTGTTTATGCTGGGTTTAATACTGTTCGGAAAGTTTATGCTATAATCTTAGAATACAAAGTTAGCGAGGTGGTACCTTATATGATAATAAAAAATATGACGATAAAAAAGCGGCTTGTCATTTCAAATATCCTGATGATTCTTGTGCCGGTAGTAATCACCGCACTCATTGCGCTTGTGTGCGTGGGTGTGATCTGGTTTTCAGCCACACGCGGCACGGGCCTCGGCTTCGAGGACAGTGAGGAATTTTATAAGGCCAGCCGGAGCATCGCCATGATTGTCGAGGGCACTCTGGATGATATGTCCCACACGGGCCGGCCGGAAGGACTGGCAGGACTCAGCGGTGCGCTTGACAAAGGCTCCATGGCGCTGTCCGTGGATTCCTCCGGCGAGAGTATTTATCAGTACGGATTAAGCACCGATGTGGACGGGACCCTGCTGGCAGCAGTGGACACATTGGGCGGCGAGGGCTTTGTTTCAAATGGGAGCCGGGAGCTGTACGTCCGTCAGAGCGAAATTGACGGTGTCGTTTACCGCATTGCGATCTTCGCCAGCCCCTCAGAGCTGTCCTACAGCACCTTAAAGATTGCCATTGCGCTGTCGGCGGTTATTCTGATATTTGCCGTCTTCCTCTCCATTCTGCTCACGAACCGTTTTCTCACCAAATTCGTGTTCCAGAAGATCGAACGCCCGCTGGACATTCTATCCAACGGCGTGAGACAGATCAGCGAGGGTAATCTGGAATACCGCATCGAATATGGATCGCAGGATGAGTTCGCGCCTGTCTGCGCGGACTTCAACGAAATGGCTGCCCGGCTGAAAGCTTCGGTTGAGCTGTTACAACAGCATGAGCAAAGCCGTAAGGAACTGCTTGTCGGTGTCTCACATGACCTGCGCAGCCCGCTGACCTCTATCCGCGCTTATGTAGAGGGACTTCTGGACGGCGTCGCCAAAACGCCGGAGGCCCAGAGAGGGTATCTGAAAACCATAAAAGGCAAAGCTGAGGATATCGACCGTATGCTGGCAAAGCTGTTTTTGTTCTCAAAGATGGAGTTGGGCGAGTACCCGGACCATCCGGAGCTTCTGCGGCTTGATGACGAGGTGCAGCAGCTTATACGGGCAGTGGGCGCGGAGTACGAAGAGAAAGGACTTATTCTTTCTGCTGATGTACTCGCGCCGGCGACCGTGTCGGCCGACCCAGATCAGCTTCAGCGTGTGCTCACGAATATTATGGAGAACAGCCAGAAGTACAAAACGAAAGAAACGGGTAAGCTGACCATCTCCCTTCGGGAGGAAAACGGCGGACATCGGCTGTCTCTTTGTGACGATGGCCCCGGTGTTTCTGAGAATGCGCTGCCCCATCTGTTTGAGGTGTTTTACCGCAGTGATCCGTCGCGGCAGAACCCAAATCGCGGCAGCGGCCTCGGCCTTGCCATCGCGGCCAACACGGTACGCCGTATGAATGGAACCATTGAGGCAAAAGCCGGAGAACATGGCGGGCTGGAAATCGTGATTTGGCTGCCCAAAGCGGAGGAATAATATGGAGAAAATACTAATAATAGAAGACGACACTGCCATCTCCGCCATTGAGCGGGATTACCTTGCGATTGACCATTTTGAGGTAGAGATCGCGCCGGACGGCAAGAGCGGTATGGAAAAAGCGTTACAGGGCGGCTTTGATTTGATCCTGCTTGACCTTATGCTTCCCGGTATCGATGGTTTTACCGTCTGCCGCGAG
>JAQVYO010000192.1 GCA_028708585.1 Oscillospiraceae bacterium | reverse complement strand
TATCTGCCAGACGAAGGAAGAGCTGGAGGAGATCGCACAGAACGGTCTGCGCTTGTCCCCGATTACTCAGATTCTGGTGGAACGCTGCATCTCTGGCTGGAAGGAAATCGAGTTTGAGGTCATGCGCGACCGGGCAGGCAACGTCATTACTGTCTGTTCCATGGAAAACTTTGATCCTGTAGGCGTCCATACGGGAGACAGCATCGTCATTGCGCCTGCGGTCACTCTTTCCGACAAGGAATACCAAATGCTCCGAACGGCTGCTCTCAACATCATCGCCGAGCTAGGGGTCGAAGGCGGCTGCAACTGTCAATTTGCGCTGCACCCCGACTCCTTTCAGTACGCGGTCATTGAGGTAAACCCCAGAGTATCCCGTTCTTCCGCGCTGGCGTCCAAAGCTACCGGTTATCCAATTGCAAAAGTCGCAACCAAAATCGCCATCGGCTATCATTTGGATGAAATTGTAAATGCCGTTACAGGAATTACCTATGCCGCCTTTGAGCCGGCGCTGGATTATGTTGCAGTCAAATTCCCGAAATGGCCTTTTGATAAATTCGTTTACGCAAAACGAGATCTTGGCACTCAGATGAAAGCCACCGGCGAGGTCATGGCCATTGCGGATTCCTTTGAAATGGCGCTTATGAAAGCGGTGCGGGGCGTTGAAATCTCCCTGGATACGCTGACGTTCCCAAAGTTCTTTTCCTGTCCCGACGAAGAGCTCTGGAAGATCATCAAACACGCAACCGACGAGCGGCTTTTCGCGGTTTACGAAGCGTTCCGGCGCGGCGCCACGGTGGAGGAAATCCACGCGGCTTCTGGGATTGACCGATGGTTTTTAAATAAAATTCTGAAAATCAAAATCTTCGAAGATGAAATTTCCGTCAAACAGATGTGTGAAGAACAATATATCCGCGGAAAACGCCTGGGCTTTACCGATGAAGCCATGGAGCGCATCAGCGATCATCCGGTTCCCTTCCATTTAGCTCCCACTTTCAAAATGGTAGACACCTGCGGCGGCGAATTTCGCGCTACCACGCCGTATTTCTACGGTACATACGATACGGAAGAGAGCGGCGGAGAAAATGAAGCGTTGGATTTCATCACTAAAAACAACAAGCCCACCGTCATTGTTTTAGGGTCTGGCCCCATTCGAATCGGCCAGGGGATTGAATTCGACTATGCAAGCGTTCACTGCGTTACTTCCCTCCAGGAAATGGGCTATGAAGTTGTCATTATCAACAACAATCCGGAAACGGTTTCCACCGACTTTGACACGGCGGACCGGCTTTATTTTGAGCCGCTCTGCGCAGAAGACGTTTTGCATATCATTCAGGTGGAAAAGCCGCTGGGAGTCGTGGTGGCATTTGGCGGCCAGACGGCCATCAAGCTGACCGGGCACTTAGACAAGCACGGCATCACCATCATCGGAACGCCTGCCGACAGTATTGATATGGCGGAAGACCGGGAACGGTTTGACGCGCTTCTGGAGAGCCTGTCCATCAAGCGTCCCAAAGGTTTTACCGTAATGACCACAGCGGAAGCTCTGGATGCGTCTCATCAGCTTACATACCCGGTGCTTATGCGCCCATCCTATGTGCTTGGCGGTCAGAACATGATTATCGCTTATAGCGACGAAGATATCCTGGAATACATGGCGATCATCCTGCGCCAAAAGCAAGACAACCCGGTTTTAATCGACAAGTATTTAAACGGCATCGAAATTGAAGTGGACGCCATCTGCGATGGTGAAAACATTTTAATTCCGGGCATTATGGAACATATCGAACGGACAGGCGTCCATTCCGGAGACAGCATCGCGGTTTATCCTCCCATGCATATTGACGATTCTCTCACCGGTCTTATCGTGAGCACTACCGACCGCATCTGTACAGGGCTGAAAGCAATCGGCCTCATCAACCTTCAGTACATTGTACGGGGCCATGAACTATTCGTCATTGAAGTGAATCCCCGAGCCTCCCGTACTGTTCCATATCTCAGCAAAGTAACGGGCGTTCCCATGTGCGACCTTGCAACCAAAGTCAGCCTCGGCCAAAAGCTTTGCGATCTTGGCTATGGCACGAGGCTTTACAAGATCTCCCCTTACACTGCGGTGAAAGTGCCTGTTTTTTCATTTGAAAAATTGGCAGACGTAGACACGCAGCTTGGCCCGGAAATGAAATCCACCGGCGAGGTACTGGGCATCGGCAAAAACCTAGAAGAAGCGCTGTTCAAAGGACTCATTGCTTCCGGCCATACCATGCAGAAAAAGGGCGGTGTGTTCATCAGCGTGCGAGATGGTGACAAACCCGAAATTGCCGACCTGGCAAAGAAATTCAATAAAATGGGCTTTTCCCTCTTTGCAACCAATGGAACCGCCGCAGTCCTAAAAAAGGCGGAACTGCACGTTGAGATCATCAATAAAATCCATGAACACAATGAAAACATCATTACGCTTTTGGAAAGCGGCCATGTAAATTATGTCATATCCACATCCGCCAAGGGTAGGGATCCCGCCAGGGACAGTGTAAAAATTCGCAGAAAAGCAAGTCTTCTCGGTATTCCCTGCCTCACATCTCTGGATACGGCCAACGCCGTGGCGGACAGCTTAATCAGCCGGTATACGCAGATCAATACGGAGATTGTGGACATTAACAATCTCCGGAAGGAAAAATATAAACTGCACTTTACCAAAATGCAGGGCTGTGCCAACGATTATATTTACATTAACTGCATGTATCAGGAAATCAATTCCCCGGAATCCCTTTCTGTTTTTTTGTCCGACCGCCACAGAGGTGTGGGCGGCGATGGAGTGGTTCTCATCTGCCCATCCGATCTTGCGGACGCTAAAATGCGCATGTTCAATTTGGACGGCAGCGAAGGGGAAATGTGCGGCAATGCCATCCGCT
>JAQVYO010000191.1 GCA_028708585.1 Oscillospiraceae bacterium | reverse complement strand
TTGCAACAAAAGGAATTGATATCCATGAAAGAAAACAAGGGGCGTCTTTTCATTCTTTCCGGTCCTTCGGGCGCGGGAAAAAGCACGGTTATCTGCGAAGTGCTGAAGCGAAATCCATCTTTGCATTTTTCGGTATCCTATACAACACGGCCGCCCAGGCCGGAAGAACGGGACGGGGCGCAATATTATTTTGTCAACCGATCCGATTTTGAAGCGATGATTGCCCGGAACGAATTTCTGGAATATACCGAATATGTAGGGAATTATTATGGAACCTCGCGTCCGAAAATGGAGGCTTATCTCAATGCGGGAACCGACGTATTGCTGGATATTGAGGTGCGCGGCGCCTCGAATGTGCGCGCCAAAATTCCGGAAGCGGTCAGCATTTTTTTTCTGCCTCCATCTTTTGTGGAACTAGAACGCAGGCTGCGGGCTCGTAATACGGATCATGAAGAGAAAATTGCCAAACGTTTGCAGACAGCCCGGGAGGAATATGAAAAAGCGCGGTGCTATGACTATATTGTGGTCAACAGCGATGTCAACGCCGCCGCCCGGGAAGTGGAGGCCATCATAACGGCGGAACGCTGTAAAATGGCCAATCGTTTGTATTTGATTAAGGAGGAATAGGAATGCTTTATCCGGCGATGAGGGATCTGCTGCATCAAATCAACAATCGTTATTTATTGGTGAATGTGGTGGCGCGCAGAGCCAGACAAATTTCCCAGGAGGCGGAAGAAACAGAGATTCCTTTGGACGAAAAACCAGTGTCCATTGCGATTGAGGAAATTGCGGATGGCCGGCTTACCATTCATAGCCATAGCCAAGATCATAATTGATCCACTTTAGGTGGGTAGAAAATTTCAATGCTGTCAATTTTGAACAGTTGGGGCGATGCGCATCATTTGATCAGCGCTTCGCCTTTTGTACCTCGCGGTAAAGGTAGGGGCGCCATGGAGAATGTTCTGATTGCAAAAGTGGCGGTTTCCGCCGCAACATATGCGATAGACAAACCTTATGATTATTTGATCCCGCCTTCTATGGCAGAAAAAGCGGTTATTGGAATGCGGGTGATCGTGCCGTTTGGCCGCGGGAATAAGCTGTCCGACGGTATTTTGCTTTCCATTGGGCCGGTTAGCAGCCAATTAAAGCTGAAACAGATTACTGCTTTGCTGGATGAGCATCCGGTGCTGGATGGAGAGTCTGTCCGTCTGGCGCTTTGGATGCGGGAACGATATTTCTGCACGGTTTATGATGCGGTAAAAGCAATGCTTCCCTCAGGGTTATGGTATGCGCTCCAAAATGAATATGCAGTTGCTCCAGGGTGGGATCGGGACACTGCCTACGCGGAGGCGGGGAAATCTGCCGCCGCCACTCGAATTTTAGACCTGTTATTTGACTGCGGCGGAAAAGCAAAGCTCCGGAAAATCAAGGCCGTTTTCGGAGCGGCCGATCCTTCTTCCGCGCTGCGCGGTCTGGTGAAAAAAGAAATCTTAACGGTGAAAACACATTTATCCCGTGGTGTGGGAGACAAGACGACCGAAATTTTGAAGCTTGCCACACCACCGGACGAGGCATTGAAGCAAAGCGCCAAGAAGATCAAGAAGGCCCCTATGCGTTATGCGGTGGCGGAACTGCTTTCCCGTTTGGAAGAAGCGCCTCTCCGGCAAATTTCCTATTTGACGGGGGCCTCCGCCAGCGCGCTGCGCGCAATGGTGAAAAGCGGATTTTTGATTTCCGAGTCACGGGAAGAATTTAGAAGGCCGGCGTACAAAGCCGAAGCACCTGCCGCTCCAGTGGTTTTAAATCAGGAACAAGTCGATGCGTTTCAAGGAATTGACGCTCTCTGCCGGGCGGGGAAGCCGGCGGCGGCCCTTTTATATGGCGTTACGGGCAGCGGAAAGACCAAGGTCTATTTAAAACTGATTGCGAAAACGCTGGCCCGAGGGAAAAGCGCCATGCTTCTGGTTCCAGAAATCGCTCTCACGTCCCAGCTTCTGCAGATGGCTTCCTCAAGCTTCGGAAATGGCGTTGCTTTGCTTCACAGTTCCCTTCGGGCCGGGGAACGATACGACGAATGGAAGCGTATCCGCTCAGGCGAAGCCCGGGTGGTCGTTGGGACGCGATCCGCCATATTTGCTCCGCTCCAAAATCTGGGACTCCTGATTTTGGACGAAGAGCAGGAATATACATATAAATCGGAAAGCGCCCCCCGCTATCATGCAAGGGACGTGGCAAAATATCGCTGCATGAGATCCGGTGCGGTCCTGCTTTTGGGATCGGCTACCCCTTCCGTGGAAAGCTTTTATTACGCAAAGCAAGGGATCTATCATCTATTTACACTTCACCGTCGCTATAACGAAGGAACGCTTCCAGAGGTGATGGTTGTGGATATGCGCAAAGAACTTCATGCTGGAAACGGGGGAACCATCAGTTTGGTTTTGCGCCGGGAGCTTGCAAAAAACATTGGCGCGGGCAGGCAAAGTATTTTGCTGATGAATCGGAGAGGAAACCGCCCCATGGTTACCTGCGGAGAATGCGGAGACGCGCCCGTATGTCCCCATTGCCGCGTTTACCTTACCTATCACTCCGCCAACGGACGGCTGATGTGTCACCATTGCGGCCATTCTCAGGCGCTTCCGCCCGCCTGCCCCAAATGCGGGGGACAGCTGAAATTCATCGGCGCAGGCACCCAAAAAGTACAGGAAGAGCTGGAAGCCTTGTTTCCAGATGTTGAGATTCTGCGTATGGATACGGATTCGGTTTCCGCGGCCGGTTCCCATGAAAAAATCCTTTCTCGTTTCGAGAAGAAGGAAATTCCAATTCTTTTGGGTACACAAATGGTTGCCAAAGGGCTTGATTTTGAAAATGTCACGCTGGTAGGGGTAATTTCGGCGGCTTTGTCGCTTTATG
>JAQVYO010000190.1 GCA_028708585.1 Oscillospiraceae bacterium | reverse complement strand
TTTTCCCGAATCACATAGGCAACTACCACTTCCCCCCGAACCGGATCGGGAACTCCGGTCACAATGCAGTCTTTTACATCCGGATGCTGGTTGATGACCTCTTCAATTTGCGTCGGATAGATATTTTCCCCTTTGCTGATAATCATGTCGTCTTTTCGGCCGGAAACGGAAATGAATTGCTTTGGATCCCATGTTCCCAAGTCATGGGTATAAAGCCAGCCCTTGTAATATTTTTCTTCAGTCAGCTGCGGGTTATCCAGATAGCTGAGAGAGGATTTAAAATAAGACAAAATAACAATTTCACCGGTGGTTTTTCCATCCATAGGGACAATATCATCCGGCTCCGCCCGCTTGTTGTCGTATGTTTTGACGATGCGCACTTCGTCATCCGTGCAGGAACGGCCTGCGGTTCCGGACATCTCAGGCAGATCGTATGGGCGCAGAAAACTGTTCCAGAAGGTTTCTGTTGTGCCGTAGCCATTGAAAATATTCGGTGTCAGTACTTGCTGATATCGGATGCAGGCGTTTTTTTCCAATGGACTTCCCATGGTAACGATCCCTTTCAGTTCAGACAGGTCAAGAGGGTGCCGTTCCTGGCGGGCCGCCAGATGATTCAGCACTGCGGGAACGCCGATGAGAAAGGTAACCCCGTACTTCACCGCGTATTCCAGGCAGGATTTGGCGCTGAAAATGCGCAGGATGACACAGGTGCCGCCTACATAAAGCGTGGGAGTAAGCCCGCCGGAATGCAGCCCGCCCCTGTGAAACCATGGCGTCATGTTCATCGTAATGTCGTGGGGATTCAGGGGGAAGTGCATGATTACGTCATGCGCGGACATCACTTCATTCACATTGTTCAGGGGAATGCCTTTTGGCAGGCCTGTGGTGCCGGATGTAAAAAGGCGGGTAACCTCATCATATATATTGGGTTCGGCGTCCAGAACAGGTTCTTTGTCGCTTTGGCCGGCCACAAAATCCGTATAAAAAACATGGCCTTCCGGTAGTAAAGGTCGGGAACCCTGATAATCCACGGCAATGATGATATCCGGCTTATAGCTGCTTAGCTCCAGCGCCTGCCAAGCCATTTCCTTGATATCGCAGTCGTAGATATATGCTTTCGGCCGGTCATGATCCATGATCCGCGCCGTTTCCCCCGCCGCAAGGTTGAAATTCGCGGGGCTGTTGATGGCGCCCAATTTCTGCGGGGCAATATAGCAGAAAGCAAATTGGGGGGAATTTAAAAGCTGATATAAAACAACGTCATTTTTGGAGACACCGCCTGCTTTCAGCCCGTTTGCCAATTTGTTGCATTCCGCATCCAGTTCCGTATAACTCCATTTTTTATCCGCCGAAGGATCAATCATAGCGGTTTTGTTGCGAAAGCGGCGTACATTGCGCATAAAACCGTTCAGCCAGGTAAATCTGCTTTCAAAAATTTTTTTAAATTTTTCAGCTTCGTAGGTGTATTCCATAATATACCTCATACTTACTTCATATATTTGCCAACAATGACGCTGGAATTTTGTCCTCCAAAACCCAGCGCATTGGACATTGCCACTTTAATTTGCCTTATTTTAGGCTGATTTGCAATGATGTTGAGATCACATTCCGCATCTTTTTCTTCATAGTGGAGATTGGGAGGGAGAATTCCCGTTTCAATTGCTTTGATGCATGCGATGAGTTCCGTGATGCCGCCGGCGCCCATTAAATGCCCGGTTGCTCCTTTGGTGGAACTGACCGGAACGTTATAAGCGCCAAAAATTTTCTTTATAGCTTTCGTTTCAGCCACGTCACCCATATGGGTGGCGGTGCCGTGGGCGTTGATATATCCGATTTCTTCCGGCCGCAGCCCGGACTGCAAAAGCGCCAAATGTATGCATTCTGCCGCGCCGGTGCCATCCGGATCCGGCGCTACCGTATGATGCGCATCGGTATTATTGGCGCAGCCAAGCAGTTCGGCCTTGACGATGGCTCCGCGCTTTTCTGCATGTTCCTCTGTTTCCAAAATCAGAGCGCCGCCGCCTTCTCCGATAACAAATCCGTCTCTGTTCTTGTCAAATGGGCGGCTGTGCCCGGCTTTGGACAATGCGCCCGCTTTGCTCAGACTGTGTACCAGCAGAGGACTAATGGCGGATTCTCCCGCCATTACAACCATGGCGTCCGCTGCGCCGGACGAAAGCAGCATAGCGGCAAACGTCACCGCGTCGCCCCCGGAGGAACAGGCTGTGCCAACGGTAAAGCTCGGCCCTTTTATTCCGTGGGCGATAGAAAATTGCGCCGCCGCGATATTTCCCATGACTTTAGACAGAAAACGGGGGCCAACCCGCTTTCCATTTACCGCCAGATTCTCCTGAGTGTTTCCGATGAGCGAAAGGCCACCCAAGGCGGTTCCCATGATGATTCCAGTTCGCAGGGGATCGACATCCATATGGCTGTCCCTTATGGCTTCTTCAGCGGAAACATAGGCATACTGCATAAAGGTGTCCAGTTCGGATGCAAGCCGGGAGGAAAGATATTCTTTCGGCTGGAAGCCCTTGACTTCCGCCGCGGTTTTTATAGGGAGATCTTTCGTATCAATCCTGGTGATTTCGCCGATGCCGCATGTGCCGGATATAATCCCGTCCCAATACTGTTCGACGCCAATTCCGACCGGCGTAACCGCACCCATGCCGGTTATCACGAGTTTCTTATTCATGCGCGCTGATCCCACCAATCTTTTTAAATGCCAGGCAGGCGTTGTGGCCTCCAAAACCGAGAGACTCAGATAATGCAACGTCAATGTCCGCTGTTCTGGCTTCCAGCGGTACATAATCCAAATCGCATTCCGGATCCGGGACCATAAGCCCGATGGTAGGCGGAATGACGCCTTCGGTCAGCGCCAAAACGGAAGCCACTGCTTCCGCCGCGCCGGCC
>JAQVYO010000038.1 GCA_028708585.1 Oscillospiraceae bacterium | reverse complement strand
ATGAGCACCGCCTATGTTCAAAAGCTGGGGCTATCTCAAATGGTCCAAAATAACACGGACAACCACTACACCGCCTTCACAGAATCCATCGACCATGTGGATACCACAACGGGCATTTCCGCAGCCGAACGGTCTATCACCGCCATGAAATGCGTCGAGGAAATGGCAAAACCGGAAGATTTTCGCCGGCCCGGCCACATGTTTCCCTTGGAAGCCAAGAAAGGCGGCGTTCTGGAACGGGCGGGGCACACGGAAGCCACCGTCGATTTGCTGCGGCTGGCGGGCCTGCCCCAGGTGGGCCTTTGCTGCGAAATCATGGACGACGACGGAACCATGATGCGCAAAGGCAAGCTGATAGAGTTTGCCAAAAGGCACGGCCTTGGATTCATCACCATTCAGGCCCTAAAAGCATACCGCAAACGATCCGACCGGTTTATGCATCTGGTCGCCTCCGCCAAGCTCCCTACAGCTTACGGAGAATTTACCATTCACGGGTTTGAAAATTCCATTACCGGGGAGCACCATGTGGCGCTGGTCATGGGCAAAGTGGACGACGGCGCGCCTGTTCTGTGCCGGGTCCATTCCGAATGCCTAACCGGCGACGTATTTGGCTCCCTCCGGTGCGATTGCGGCCAGCAGCTTTCTTCGGCTCTTCAGCAAATTGCAAAGGAAAAGAGAGGTATTTTGGTCTATTTGAGACAGGAAGGGCGGGGAATCGGCCTCATCAATAAAATCCGGGCCTACGCACTGCAGGATAAGGGGCTGGACACCGTAGAAGCAAACATCAAACTTGGATTCGCCCCTGACCTGAGAGATTACAGCGCTGGCTCCCAGATTTTGACCGGTCTTGGCATTACCAAGCTGCGGCTGCTGACCAATAATCCCACAAAAATATCCGATCTGTCCGAATATGGCCTTGAAATCACCGAACGCATTCCCATTCAAATGGAACTTGGGCGGCAGGACGCCTTTTATCTTCTGACAAAACAGCACAAAATGGGCCATATGCTCACATATGGCCAGTAAAAAATCAATGGATTTGGAGTGAATCAATCAATGAAAATTCTAGAAGGAAACGTTGTTGCGGAGGGCATAAAAATCGGCATTGTCGCCTCTCGATTTAATGAATTTATTACCTCAAAACTGATCAGCGGAGCCAAAGACGGGCTGCTGCGGCACAATGTCCAGGAGGAAGATATTACTCTGGCACTGGTTCCAGGAGCCTTCGAAATTCCCCTTGCGGCGGAAAAAATGGCAAAATCCGGGGCGTATGACGCGATTATTTGCCTGGGCGCCGTCATACGAGGCGCCACGACGCATTATGATTACGTTTGCTCTGAAGTGGCCAAAGGCATTGCCCGCATCTCCATGGATACATCTATGCCCGTGCTGTTCGGCGTCTTAACCACCGAAAACATCGAACAGGCCATTGAACGGGCCGGTACAAAAGTAGGAAACAAAGGATACGACTGTGCGCTTTCCGCCATTGAAATGGTAAATTTGATCCGCAAGATATAACGGAAAGCAGCGCAACACCCCTTGGCGGCGCTCCTTCAGGAAAGCCGCAGGCATCTCATGCAGATGTCTGCGGCTTTTCACAGTCTTCCGGCAAAGAGCGTTCTCATTTTACATCGATCTTACCTCGATCGTGTGCTGCCTTGCCAAACAATTTTTTGCTCTGATCCGGCTTTCCTTCCTATTTCTGCTCAATTTGGCCGACATAGGAGCGCATGTCCTCTTTGGAGTTTACCTGGCGCGCGCCTTCCACCAAAGATTTCTGCTGGGATTTCGGCAGCTCGGAAAAACGTCTCAAAGCGTTTAAGTTTTTCGCCAGCTCCATTCCAAAACCAATGGGCATTTCGCTGATTGCGGAGTCATGCTCGTCCATGCCATCACCTCAAACGTATGCTTTGCAGAGGAATCTGAAATATACGGCGGCAACAGAAAACGGCGGCAGGAACAAACTGGTCAATTTCAAAAAAAGCTCATCGGAACAGCTAAATTAACCGTTCCGGCGCAAAACCCAAATTTTATCACTGAAAATAATCCACAGCACCGCGGAAAAAGGTATTGTCCCATTTTCCGGGTACGTTTTTATAGAGGTCCTTTCCCGTTCGTTCACTGTGCGCCATCCGCCCCAGAACTCTGCCGTCCGGAGAAGTAATGCCCTCCACCGCCCATGCGGAACCGTTGGGGTTGGCATCTATATCCATGGAAGCATTTCCTTTCATGTCCACATACTGCGTTGCAATCTGTCCTCTGTCCGCCAGTTCCTTTACAAGCTCCGGGCTGCAAATAAATCGCCCTTCCCCATGAGAAATGGGCACCAGGTGCGTATCTCCCACCTTACTGTGCATCAACCACGGAGATGCGTTGGAAGCCACCCGGACGCGCACCAGCCGGGATTGATGGCGGCCAATGCGGTTGTTTGTCAAAGTAGGGTGAACCAAATCGGCGTCCCGAATTTCCCCATAAGGCACAAGCCCCAGCTTAATCAGCGCCTGAAATCCGTTGCAAATGCCGCACATAAGCCCATCCCGCTCTTTTAAAAGGCGGTGTACCTGGTCTTTGATTTTTGAATTACGAAAGAACGCGGTGATAAATTTACCGGCGCCGTCTGGTTCGTCGCCTCCGGAAAAACCGCCTGGAACCACAATCATCTGCGCCTTTTGGACCCCGGCGGCAAACGCTTCCACCGAAGCGGTAATATCCGCGGCGGACAGATTTTTGATCACCATAATCTCCGGCACGGCGCCCGCGCGCCGCAGTGCCTCGGCGGAATCATATTCGCAGTTGGTCCCTGGGAACACGGGAATCAGAACCCGGGGCTTCGCAATTTTCTGTTTGGGAAAAATCCGCTTCTGCGTCTCATAGGAAAGAGTTGGAATCTTCTCCTTTTCTTCCTTTCGATCGCAAGGGAAAATGCGCTCCAGTCTGCCCTCATAAATCTCTTCCAATTCCGGCATAGAAACTTTTCCGCCTTGATAGGCAATGGAAGGAAGGTCGGTGGTGCATCCCAAAAGCTCTCCGACTTCCTCTTCGCCGGCAAGCTCCAAAAGGAACCCGCCGTAACAATAGGAAAAGGCGCGGCCCATATCAAACTCTTCCGCAAATCGGAAACCCAAACCGTTTCCAAGACACATTTTAAAGATTGCTTCGGCAATGCCGCCATAAACGGGCGTAGAAACGGACACCGCTTTCTTTTCCCGGATCAAGCGGGAAACTTCCCCATAGATTTTCAGCAGGCTTTCCCGCTCGGGCAGGCCGTTTTGGCCGCTCTCCGGCTTCAGCAGAATGACTTTTGCTCCCGGACGCTTAAATTCCGGAGATATCACAGTGTTCGCATCTGTCACGGAAACCGCAAAGGAAATCAGGGTAGGCGGCACATCCAGCCGCTCAAAAGAGCCGCTCATGGAATCTTTTCCGCCCACCGCGGCAACGCCCAGATCCAGCTGCGCATCCAGCGCTCCCAAAAGCGCGGCGACCGGCTTCCCCCAGCGCAGCGGTTCTTTCCGCAGCCGTTCAAAATACTCCTGGAACGAAAGATAGCACCGTTCAATCTCTCCGCCGGCGGCAATCAATTTGGAAACCGATTCCACCACCGAAAGATATGCCCCGTGATAGGGACTTTTTTCGCTGATGAACGGATTGCACCCGTAAGCCATCAAAGAACAGGTTTTGCTCTCTCCGCCCAAAACGGGAATTTTGGCCGCCATTGCCTGGATCGGCGTGCGCTGACGCACCCCGCCGAACGGCATCAGAACCGTTCCCGCGCCAATGGTGGAATCAAACCGCTCGGAAAGCCCCCTCTTGGAACAGACGTTCAGGTCCCCCACCAGCTTGCGGAACGCATCCGAAACATCCTCCAAGCGTTCCTTCTCGAATGCCTGAGGCGCTGCAACTCTTGCTTTTGCGGTTTTTTTCGCTCCCGCAGAATTGAGAAACTCTCTTGAAAGATTGACGATCTCGTCGCCGTTCCAGAACATCGAGAGCCTTGGCTCCTTTGTTACTTTGGCAACGATGGTAGCTTCTAGGTTTTCTTCCCCGGCAAGGGCAATAAACCACTTTGCATCTTCCCCGCTTACCACCACCGCCATCCGTTCCTGAGATTCGCTAATGGCAAGTTCAGTGCCGTCCAGCCCCTCATATTTCTTGGGCACGGCGTTTAAATCAATTTGGAGGCCGTCGGCCAATTCTCCAATGGCAACGGATACCCCCCCGGCTCCAAAGTCGTTGCAGCGTTTGATGCGCTTCGTTGCTTCCGGGTTTCGGAACAGGCGCTGGAGCTTCCGTTCCTCCGGCGCGTTGCCCTTCTGCACTTCAGCTCCGCTCTTTTCTAAGGAATGGACTGTATGAGATTTGGAAGAACCGGTTGCGCCCCCGCAGCCATCC
Source organism: Oscillospiraceae bacterium (assembly GCA_028708585.1). Lineage (GTDB taxonomy): Bacteria > Bacillota > Clostridia > Oscillospirales > Oscillospiraceae > RGIG529. The sequence goes on along the minus strand of JAQVYO010000038.1, from coordinate 7,723 downwards.
CGGCCGGTTCTTCCGCCCAGTAAAATTACCACGTCGCCGGGGGCAGGGACCTCCCTGCGTACAGAAGCCGCCGGGACAGCGCCCAGCACCGCTCCCACCTCCATGCGTTTTGCCGCGAAACCCGGGTGATACAATTCTTCCACCAACCCCGTGGCAAGGCCGATCTGGTTTCCATAAGAACTATATCCCTGGGCCGCCGCGGTTACGATCTTCCGCTGAGGCAGTTTGCCCGGAATGGTTTCGCTGACCGGAACGGTCGGGTCGGACGCTCCGGTAACACGCATGGCCTGATATACATAGCCCCGGCCGGACAAAGGATCCCGGATCGCGCCGCCGATGCAGGTGGCCGCGCCGCCGAAAGGCTCAATTTCTGTTGGATGATTGTGGGTTTCATTTTTAAACAGCAAAAGCCAATCCTGCACTTCTCCGTTCACATCCACATCCATTTTCACCGTGCAGGCATTGATTTCCTCAGATTCGTCCAGCGCGTTCAGCTTTCCCGCCCTCTTTAAATACTTGGCGGCGATGGTGCCCATATCCATGAGGCAAACCGGTTTCTGGATATTCAGCTCCCGCCGGAGCTTTAAATATCGCTCCCAGGCCTCCGCCGCCGGCCCGTCTTCCAGCAAAACGCTGTCCAGCACCGTCATAAAAGTGGTATGGCGGCAATGATCCGACCAGTAGGTGTCCAGCATTCTCAGCTCGGTAACGGTGGGGTCCCTTCCTTCTTCCCGGAAATATTTCCTGCACAGGCAAAGATCATCCAGATCCATGGCTAATGCATAGTCTTTCAAAAGGAGGTCTAGTTCCTGATCGGTACATTTTATAAACCCGTCAACGGTCTCTACCGGGTCTGGGTTCTCATAGGCTGCCGACAAAGTTGTCACTTTTTCCAGCCTGGCTTCCCGGCTTTCCACCGGATTTATGACATATTGCTTCACCTTGCTGATCTGCTCTTCCGTCAGAGATCCGGACAGCATGTACACCTTTGCCGTCCTTACCAGCGGCCTTTCTTTTTGTGAAACAATCTGGATGCACTGGGCGCAGGAATCCGCCCGCTGGTCAAACTGGCCCGGCAGATATTCAACCGCAAACAAGGCGCCTGCAAAGTCCGGCAGCGCATCATAAATCACATCCGTCTGCGGCTCGGAAAACACCGTCCGTTTACAATCCTCAAAGAGATCCTCTTCGATCCGCTCCACATCATACCGGTTTAAAATCCGCAGGGCCTTCAGCTCCGAAATACGCAGGTTGGTCCGGATATCCGCCAAAAGCTCCGCCGCCTCTCCGGCAAAGGGCGGCTTTTTTTCCACATAAACACGATATACCATATTAACCGCATCTTCCTCCAATATCCCATCTGTAAAACATGTCCTTAAAAGAAATTTCATTCATCGCCGCATAGGCTTTCTCTATGGCCCGGGGCAGATCCGGCCCTGTAGCCGTAACACCCAGCACTCTGCCTCCGGAGGTAACAAGCCCGGAATCAGTTTTTTTGGTACCCGCGTGAAACACCGTCACATCGGGTAAATATTCCGCCCTTCCAAACGAAACAGGATATCCCCTTTCGTATTTGACGGGATACCCGCCCGAAGCGGCAACCACGCAGCAGGCAGCTCCGGAATCAAATTCCACGTTTACATCGTTAAGTTTCCCCTGAGACACCGCCTGCATTATGGTCAGAAGGTCGGTTTTTAACAAGGGCAGGACCACTTGCGCTTCCGGGTCGCCGAACCGGCAGTTGTACTCAATCACCCGGGGACCGTCTGGCGTCAGCATCAGTCCAAAATAAAGACAGCCTTTAAAAGGCCGCCCCTCCGCTTTCATCGCTTGGATGGTGGGAAGGAAAATCGTTTCCATACAGGTTTTCTGAATGTCCTCAGTATAGAACGGATTGGGCGCGATGGCACCCATGCCGCCGGTATTGGGGCCTCTGTCATGATCGAAAGCCCGCTTGTGGTCCATGGACGAAACCATGGGCACAATGGTCTCTCCATCCGTAAAGCTCAGAACGGATACCTCCGGGCCTGTCAGAAACTCTTCAACGACCACCTGATTCCCGCTTTCGCCGAATGCCTTCTCAGTCATGATAGTGTGCACCGCCTTCACAGCCTCGGCTTCGTTTTCCGCAATGAGAACGCCCTTTCCCAAAGCAAGCCCGTCCGCCTTGATGACGGCGGGATACATATGTTCTGATTTTAAATACGCAACGGCTTTGTCCGGATCGCGAAACACTTCAAAGCGGGCGGTGGGTATACCGTATTTTTTCATCAGATTTTTAGAAAAAACCTTGCTGCCTTCAATGGCGGCAGCCGCCTGGTTTGGCCCGAAGCAGGGTATCCCAATGGCATCCAGTAAATCTACCGCGCCCAGCACCAGAGGATCGTCCGGCGCTACAACGGCAAAGTCAATCTTTCGCTCTCGCGCGAACGCTGTTATGCCGCTTAAGTCCTTCGCGGCTATGTCCGCGCAGATCGCGTCCGCGGCGATCCCGCCATTTCCCGGGAGCGCAAAAATCTCGGTGATTTCCAGATTCTTCCGAAGGGCCTTTATAATGGCATGCTCACGGCCGCCGCCGCCCACAACCATAATTTTCATATGAACACCGCCTTTTAATGATGGAACAGCCGAAGACCGGTAAACGCCATAACCATACCATACCGGTTGCAGGTTTCAATCACCTGATCGTCCCGTATGGAACCGCCAGGCTGAGCAACATAGGTTACGCCGCTGCGTCTGGCTCTTTGAATATTGTCTCCAAACGGAAAAAAAGCGTCGCTTCCCAAAGAAACCCCCTTGATTTTAGAAAGAAATTCCCGCTTTTCCTCCCGCTGCAAAACCGGCGGGCGGGCGGTGAAAAAATCTCTCCAAACGGAATCCCCCAGCACATCCTCCCACTCGTCAGAAAGATACAGGTCAATCGTGTTGTCCCGGACCGGCCGCGGCAGATCCGCCCGGAATGGGAGCGCAAGGACCTTGGGGTGCTTCCGCAGCTGCCAGCGGTCCGCTATTTCTCCCGCGAGCCGCGTGCAGTGAATGCGGGACTGCTGCCCTGCTCCCACGCCGATGGTCTGCCCGTCATACGCATAGCAGACGGAATTGGATTGGGTATATTTAAGCGCAATGAGGGAAACAATCAGATCCCGCTTTGCCTCGGAAGGCAGCATTTTGTTGTCGGTCACAAGATTGGAAAACAACGTTTCATCAACGATTCCTTCGTTTCTTTTCTGCTCGAAGGTAATGCCAAATACTTCTTTTCTTTCCACGGACGCGGGGCGAAAGTCCTTGTCTATCCGCAAAATGGTATAAGCGCCCTTCCGCTTTCCCTTTAAAAGTTCCAGCGCTCTGGGCGTATATCCGGGAGCGATGATGCCGTCTGAAACTTCTTTCACAATCAGCTCGGCGGTCTCTTCATCGCACACATCACTGAGCGCGATAAAATCGCCGAAGGAAGACATCCTGTCAGCTCCTCTGGCACGGGCATACGCGCAGGCCAGCGGGGAGAGTGAAGCGCTGCCGGTGAAATACATTTGCTTTAACGTATCAGTAAGCGGAATGCCCACTGCCGCTCCGGCGGGGCTGACATGCTTAAAGGAAGCCGCTCCGGGCAGCCCCGTAGCCTTGCGCAGCTCCCGCACCAGCTGCCAGCCGTTCAGCGCGTCCAAAAAATTGATATAGCCCGGCCTGCCATTCAACACCTCTATGGGCAGCGTTCCGCTTTCCACATAAATTCTTGCCGGCTTCTGATTGGGATTGCACCCGTATTTGAGTTCCAGCGCGTCCATACTTAAGCCTCCGTTTGTTTTTTGTTGACGATTCTGGTTTCGGCGTTCCCATCCTTCAGGTCGATATACCGGACAAACAGGGACACCTTGTTGTTTTCATCCAGCGCGTTCCAAAGCGCATCGGTCATTTCGTCGATTCCGCCGGCCAACATCACAGGGCGTGGTTCCCCTTCAAACGAAGGCAAAGGATTCCCGTCTCCTTCATAGGTATGAATCAGTCTTCCCTCGCCCGGGGCCGCCGACTCATATTCGTAATAATACCGGAGACACTCCCCGCAGGTCCCCCGTTTCAAAATGCTGAGGGTATAAGAAAACGCATGGTCTTTCAAAACGCCAAGTCCACTGATTCTTGGGGTGTAATGAGGGCCGTCCGGCTCAAACGCGCGGGTTTGCAGCGCGTCCTCAAAGCGCTTGCCGCACGCAAGCGCGTCATATACCGTATCGGTCTGGTCCCCGTTTGTCACAATCACGATATTCTGGTAAGCCCGGACAGGCGCGTATAGCAAAAGAGAAGGATTTTCCAGCTGCCCGGGCGCATATGCCCTGGTTACAATCCCATCGTTGACGGGTGCAAAGATCCGATTGCGGCTACTTTCGCTGCGCCCCATGATAAAATAGGCCAAAACAGCCGCATCTCCGCTCCGCCCCATTATGATTCCCCGTCCGGGATAGGAGTTTCCCCCAAACGCATTACCGACATCCACAGCCTTCATTTTCTTTCTCCTCCATGATACGTTTTGAAACCAGTTCCGCCGCCTCGGGCAGCAAAACCCATTCCGCCTGTTCCATCACCCGCCGCTGCAGGCGTTCCGGCGTATCTCCCGGAAGAACGTCCACCGCTTTCTGTAGCAGAATCCGCCCGCCGTCGGGTATTTCATTGACATAATGCACTGTTGCCCCGGTGACTTTGACCCCGTACTCCAGCGCCGCCCGGTGTACCCTAAGCCCATAAAATCCTTTGCCGCAGAAGGTAGGGATCAGCGCGGGGTGCACATTGATGATACGTTGGGGATAACTTTGAATAAAAGCCGGGCTGAGGATGGTCATAAATCCCGCCAGGATAATGAGGTCTATCCGATAGTCCTCCAGCGCCGCCTTGAGCTTTTGTTCAAATTCCAAGCCGCCGGAGCAGTTTTTCCGGTCGATGGCCAACGCCGGAATTTGATGCCTGCGTGCCCGCTCCAACGCATAAGCGCCCGTTGTTCCGGACACCACAAGGACAATTTCTCCGTGAGAAAGCTCTCCTCTGCCCTGTGCGTCGATCAGCGCCTGAAGGTTGGTGCCTCCTCCGCTGACCAGAACGGCAATTCTGGCTTTCAGCATAACAGAATTCCCTCGCCGCCTTCTGCAATTTCACCCATGACATAAGCTGCCTGCCCTGCCTGCCGAAGGGTATCCACCGCCACTTGAGCGTCTTCCGCCGCCACAACGGCGCTCATGCCAACTCCCATGTTAAAGGTATTAAACATGTCCCGTTCCGGGATTTTTCCCTGCTTCTGCAGGAGACGGAAAATAGGTGGAATCTCAAGGGACGCTTTTTCGATTTTGGCGCAGGCCCACTTGGGCAGGCTCCGTGGAATATTCTCGTAGAACCCCCCGCCGGTAATGTGGGAAAGCGCCTTTACCTTTACTTTCTCCTGAAGCGCCGAAACCGCGGATACATAAATTTTTGTGGGAGTCAGCAGCGCTTCCCCCAGCGTCATGGACAGTTCGGCGGAGTACAAATTCAGATCCGTGTTTTCCACGTCGAAAATCCGCCGCACCAATGAAAAGCCGTTGGAATGAAGTCCCGATGAGGGCAGCGCAATCAACGCGTCCCCGGCTTGAACCGAAGTTCCGTCAATGAGCCTCTCCCCGTCGGCCAACCCAACGGCAAACCCTGCAAGATCATATTCGTCCTCTCCATAAAATCCCGGCATCTCGGCGGTCTCGCCGCCGATCAGCGCGCATCCGGCCTGCACACAGCCTTCCGCGACGCCGGATACAATTGAGGCAACCCGCTGGGGAACGTTCTTCCCCACAGCAATATAATCCAGAAAAAACAGCGGCTTCGCGCCGCAGCATATTACATCGTTCACACACATAGCGACACAATCAACGCCCACCGTGTCGTGTTTGTCCATCAAAAAGGCAATTTTCAGTTTGGTTCCCACACCGTCCGTTCCGCTGACCAGAATCGGTTTCCCAATTCCCTTCAAGTCCGGTGCAAACAGGCCGCCGAATCCGCCGACACCGGAGAGAACGCCGCTGGTCGTCGTGCGGGCAATGTGTTCCTTCATTAGTTCCACGGCTCTGTAGCCCGCCGTAATGTCCACACCTGCGGCCCGGTAGCTCTCACTTTGGCTTTTCAATCTCTTTCCTCCCTATTGTTGCATCCCCGAAGGTATCCAAACCCCGCGGCGAAGCCTTTTTCCCGTCAGATATGTCTTTAATGGGCACGCCGGAAAAGCAGCCTGCCTTTTATAGGCTGATCTTCTGAATCTTCTCCTGCAGCTTCTCATTTTTCTTTTCTACAGCCGTTGCCATATCCGCCCTCATTTGATCCAGCGCAGTTTCAAGACGCTTATCAGACAAAGCCAGCATTTCCGCTGCCAGCAAAGCCGCGTTGGATGCGCCGTCGATCGCGACGGTGGCAACCGGAATGCCTGAAGGCATCTGAACGGTGGAAAGCAGCGCGTCCATTCCACCCAGTCCCACAGACCCGATGGGAATACCGATGACGGGCAATGTGGTATTCCCCGCAAGAACGCCGGCCAGATGCGCCGCCCGTCCCGCGGCGGCAATGATAACGCCAAAACCGTTTTCTCTGGCATTTCTGGCAAATTCTATCGCCGCTAAGGGCGTACGGTGTGCTGACAGCACTCGGGCTTCAAAAGAAATCTCCAATTTTTGAAGCGTTTCCGCCGCCGATTGTACCACCGGCCAATCGCTGTCGCTGCCCATAATAATGGCGATCTTTTTCATGTCCATCCCCCGATCTATTTTCATATCAAAAAAATATAAATATGAATTCGTTTTCGTCCATATATCCAACGATTCAGTTAAAATTTTATCATAGCGTGCTTTTTCTCACAATTGACAATAATCCCAAAAATAAAATGATTAAAAGCAGAATTTTGAGTTTTCAGAGTGGGGAAGGCTCTTGCAGGAAATAAAGTCCTAATTTTCTCTGAAAACAGCGGTTCCGAGATATTGATTTCGCAGTTTTGGCCGTTTTTTCAAGGGACCATAACCACATCAAGCGGCTGCCGTAATATTCATTCCCATTATGATGAAGATCAAACCGCCGCCGGCTTCCGCCCTGGCCGTTCCGCGTTCCTTTGACCCTTCTTTGTTGAAAGCGCCTCAAATCCCGTTGTTCCCCTATCAATATAAAAAAGCCTGAGGCGTTCCAAAGGACTTTTTTGAACGGGTATGCGAGAGCAACGCATGGAAACGTCCTCTCAAGGCGCAGGCCCCGGAAAGGACGGATTTTGAATTAAAAATGTTCATGCAAATTTCTGTTGAACCGTCCGCCTGTTTGTGGTATAGTAGGTAGGCTATTGGTCGGGAAGCTCTTCCCTCTCAGGAGGTTAAAGAACTCTTTACTTACCCGATACTTGCCCGATTTTAAGCTGGCAATCCGCCTTTTTCGCTCTGCCGGATGTGGGCGGCCGTCTCTTAAGCGGCAAACGGTTCGGTCTCTTTTGAAATGTCCCAGGGACCAAAAATTTCATATGCGCCCGTAGCTCAGCTGGATATGAGCGACCGCCTCCTAAGGTCACGAGCAACCTTCCACCTCGCCGAAGAAGGTGAAAGGCTGCGAGTCAAAATTTTATATATGCCCATATAGCTCAGATGGATAGAGCGACCGCCTCCTAAGCGGTAGGTCGGGGATTCGAATTCCTCTATGGGTGCCACTAAAGTACCGAAATTCAACGATTTTCGGTACTTTTCTT
>JAQVYO010000189.1 GCA_028708585.1 Oscillospiraceae bacterium | reverse complement strand
GGACCGGGGCATGGACTATGTCGTGAACTCCGGGGACGGCGCGTTTTACGGCCCCAAAATTGATTTTCATCTGGAGGATTCCATTGGCCGCACCTGGCAATGCGGCACCATCCAGCTGGACTATCAGATGCCGGAGCGTTTTGATCTGTCCTATATTGGTCCGGATGGAGAAAAGCACCGTCCGGTGATGATTCACCGGGTGGCGTTCGGCAGCATTGAACGGTTTATCGGTATTTTGATTGAGCATTATGCCGGCGCGTTCCCCGCCTGGCTTGCGCCGGTTCAGGTGTCCATTTTGCCCATCACCGACCGGACCGCCGCATATGCCAGTCAGGTGGAGAAGCAGCTTGCCGAATCAGGCTTCCGGGCGGAAACCGACCACCGCAGCGAGAAAATCGGATATAAAATCCGGGAGGCGCAGATGCAAAAGGTTCCATATATGCTGATTCTGGGGGATAAGGAAGCCTCCGAGGGAACCGTCTCCGTCCGTTCCCGGAATCAGGGTGATTTGGGAGCGATGGAGCCGCAAGAATTTATGAAAAAACTGCGGGCGGAGATAGAGGAAAAGGCATAAGGCGGCTTGCTGCCGGAACAGGCATTGGGAAAGGAAATTCACCATGAAAAAAAAGTACCCGTTGATTATTGGCATTGCCCTGGGGCTTGCTGCCTGCGTTGGAGTTGCCATTGCCGCCGGCGGGACTTCCAGCGATCCGCTGATATCTTTGAATTATATTAGGGGAACCTACCTTCCAGACTTACTGAGCAAAGCGCAGGACCGGATTGAGACGGATACCAGCCCGGTGTATCAAACGGCCCTTGGCCGCTTAAATCAGGTGGTAGGCCAGGCGAAAAGCGGGCAGACCAACGGAAGCTATATGCTGGCGAACCAGTTTGTGCCGGTGCGCCTGAAAAAGGGGGATGCGGTGACCGGCATAACCGGAACCAGCGTCGTCCTTCTGGCAGGAGAAGGAAAATTAGCCTTTTCTTCCGGAGCGGTAGTCAATGTGACGGATGGAGCGACGGTAAAATCGGGCGGCTTCCTTTCATCCGGTAAACGCTATTTAACAGCGGAAAACACCAAAGCCTGTTATACCGTCGCCTCGGACACCGCCGTCATTTCCATACAGGGGTATTATTCCATGGCGTACAGCACGGAAACGGATTATAACATGCTGGCCGGTGCGCTGAATACCATGGGGCTGCTGAAAGGGAAGGATCTGGGATATGGTTCCGGTTATGCGCTGGAAGATAAGGCGACCCGCATCGAAGGTTTGCTGATGTTTCTGCGCCTTCTGGGGCAGGAGAATGCAGCCGAGGCTTATAAGGGAAGCCAGCCCTTTACCGACGTGCCCGACTGGGCTGCTTCTTATGTGGCATATGCCTACTCTAAAGGATATACTAAAGGGATTTCCGGCAAGCTGTTTGGCTCCACTAATTTGATCGGCACTTCCGAATATACCACCTTTTTGCTGCGGGCGCTGGGGTACAGCGATGCTGCCAATGGAGATTTTACTTGGAACGATGCCCTGGAGAAAGCGAAACACTTTGGGGTTTTGACCTCTGGCGAGACGGCTTTTTTTCAGAAAAGCACATTTAACCGTGCGCAGATGACGTACTTGTCCTACTATAGCCTTTCGGCAAATATGAAATCCGGAGGCGGCACGCTGCTGGACGGGTTGGTTGCCGCGGGCGCCGTTGACGCGGCTGAGGCACAGTCTGCAATGTCAAAGGTGAGCAGTTCTCGCATTTCATGAAGCAGATTGGGATTTCCCGCTTTTAGTTACGCACCACCCGACTTCTTACGCATATGATGGACTGAGACCGGTAAGAACGGAAACGGTTTCAATCCATAAAGTAAACAGGAGGTTCGGCAAATGGGTTGCTGTAACAACAATAGCTGCGGCTGTGGCGGATTTGGCGGAGGAAACTGCCTCTGGATTATTATCATTTTGATCGTGCTCTGCTGCTGCTGTGGCGGCGGCAGCTGGGGCGGCGGTGGCTGTGGCGGTGGCTGTGGCGGTGGCTGCGGCGGTGGCTGCGACAACAATTGCAATTCCGGCTGCTGCTAAGCACGAAGCCAAAACGAAAAAATGACAAGGCGTCGAAAAGACGCCCTGTCACAGACTATCAAAAAACCTCGCCGGCGGCGAGGTTTTTTGATAGTCGAAAGCTCTTACAGGGCGACTCCGGCCTCCGCTTGGCGGGGATTCGGAATTTAATTTAAGAATTCGTTTTCGGTTTCTTTAAAAAGTTTTTTTCACCGTGATCTCTCAGCCAACTGGGCAAAGATCGCATTTTCACACCGGATACCATGCCCATTGCGGCGAAAAGGGTAATCAGAGAAGAGCCGCCGTAGCTGAAAAAGGGCAAGGTCAAGCCCACAACCGGGAACAGGTAAAGGCACATGCCGATGTTCATAATCGTCTGGCAAAGCAGCATCCCGGCGAAACCAATGCAGGTAAGAGAGGTAATGGGAGTGGGAGCGTTGAGAGCGACGAAAATGCAGCGCAAAATAATGGCGCTTAAAATCAAAATAATAAGGATGCAGCCAACCATTCCCAACTCTTCGCCGGCGGCGGAAAAAATAAAATCCGTGTGGCGGGCGGGAAGAGAGCTTTCGTAGGTGCTTTGTGTCTGAATGCCGCGAAACAGCCCCTGTCCCGTGAGCTGGCCGGAGCCGATTGCCAGGACGCTGCGTTCCTGCTGCCAGCCAATTCCCAAAGGATCCAAGCTGTGGTTGAAAATAATCAAGATCCGGTTTTTCCAATAATCTTTTATCAGCGGCGTAAAGGACCAGAGAAGGGCAAAAATCCCGGCGACACCGCCTCCGCCGATGAGAAACCAGCGTAGCTTTACACCGGCCGCGAAAGCCATGGCAAAAAAGATAAAGACGTAGACAACCACCATAGATCGGAAGAGCGTCG
>JAQVYO010000037.1 GCA_028708585.1 Oscillospiraceae bacterium | reverse complement strand
GCTCCCAAACAAACGTTAAAGCATGGCGTGCTCCGAGGCGGCAAGGCCTGTGATAAACTGCCGGGCGGTGCGGGGCGTTCTGCCCTGGTGGTACAGTTCCCAACGCAGTGCCAAAGGATGCAGCTTTTCTTTGGGCAGCTTGAGTCCGGATTTTTCGGCCAGCTTTTCAGCCAGTTCCAAATATTCCGCCTGGGTAAGGGACGGGTACGGGATTCGAATGCCGAACCGTTCCGACAGGGCCGTTTTTTCCTCGATAGATTCATCGGCGGTAATTTCATCTTCCCTGCCCCGTTCGCTGAAAAATTCCCGGACCAAATGCCTGCGGTTGGAAGTCGCGTAAATCGCGGTGTTGATGGGGCGCAGTTCTAAGCCGCCTTCCAGTATGCTTTTTAAAATAGAAGGCGTGTTGTCGTTGGCTTCAAACGTCAGATCATCCAGGAACAAAATGAATTTCTGTTTTTTGTTTTGCAGCGTTCGCATGAGATGCGGCATGGTGTCCAGCTGGTTCTTCTGCACCTCGATAAGGCGCAGCTGTTCAAAACCGGGAATGGACAGAAGGGACTTCACAGTGGCCGATTTTCCGGTTCCGCTGTCTCCGTACAATAAAATATTATTGACTCTGCGGCCATTCAGCAAGGTTCTGGTATTTTCTTCTACCTGCTCCCGCTGGAGACGGTAGCCGATTAAGTCCTCCGGCTCTGGCCGGTCCGGCTGGGGAACGGGGGTTAAGGCCCGGTTGTTCCAGACAAACGCCCGATAGCGGGCAAACATCCCGCTTCCGCTTTCCCGATAAAAGTCCGTTATGCTTTGAAAGGAGAAAGGAACGGCAGTTTCCCATTCCGGCAGCGCCGCCGCGGCTTCCGACCAGGGGGAAGAAAATCGCTGGTTCATCCGTTCCTTCAAGCGCTGGCACGGGTAGGCGGACAGCCGCATAAACGTTTCGATATCTTGGCGCGCGGCTTCTTGAAGCGGCTGGTTTTGGCCGCCGGAACTGACAAGCTCCCCATAGGGAAATTCGCCGTAGCGGAGCTGATCCCAAAACCATTGGCCCAAGGAGGAGTATCCTTCCGATGCAAGAGAGCAGAACAAATCGGTGTAGTGAGACAGCAGGCGGGGAGGGTCGCCGTCTTTCTGTTCCAATCCGAAAAACAGCGCCTGTGCGTGTTGGTATAAAGGAAGTTCGGTCATTTTTTTATAAGCCGCAACGGTTGCCATTGCGGCGGAAAGGGGCAGCGTCTCATCCATTTTGATTCCTCCTATATTTTTTTAAATACATCCACATTCGCTGTATCCGCAGTTGGGGCAGCAGGCACAGGTTCCCTGGCGGGTGAGCCGGCTGCCGCATTCGGGGCAGTACTTGGCGGCGCTGCGAACGCTCCCTTGGGGACTCGCGTCCTCCCGCAGGCTCCAAAAGCAGTCGGGGCAGGAGGGCGGCTCCGCCCGGGCCATTCCGGCTTCTCCGCCGGTCTGAAGAACCTGGCCGCTACGGGAGCCGTCCCGGTAGACGGTGATTCCCTTGCAGCCAGAGGTCCATGCTAGGTAAAATGCCTGGGCAATTTCTTCCCGGGTGGCGGTGGAGGGGAAGCTGACCGTTTTGGATACGGCGTTGTCGGTGTGACGCTGGAATGCGGCCTGCATGTTTACGTGAAAAGCCGGAGATATGTCATGGGCGCAGACAAAAACCCGGCGGATTTCCGGCGGAATGCCTTCCACCTGGGCAAGGCTTCCGCTGGAAGCGATTTGCTCCATCAGCGCGCCGCTGCAGAGTTTTTCTTTCTTCAGCCGTTCCTTGAGCAGTTCGTTTCCTTCCGGCAGGGGAGTGTTGTCCAGGACGTTGCGGACATAGGCATAGGCGAAAACCGGTTCAACACCGCTGGATACTCCCGCCAAAATGGAAAGGGTGCCAGTGGGGGCGATGGTGGTAATAGTGGCATTGCGCAGGGGAGGCTGGCCCCGATAGATACTTTCCGCAAATAGGGGGAATGGCCCCCGAAGCTTTGCAAGGCGCCTGCTTTCCTCCCGGCCCGCATGCCGGATGAACGACATGAGCTTCTCCGCGAACAGGATGCCTTCCTCGCTGTTGTAGGGGATGCCCAGACAGAGCAGCGTATCCGCAAACCCCATGACGCCCAGGCCGATTTTCCGGGTCATTTTTGTGATCCGCTGGATTTCCGGAAGCGGGTACCGGTTGATTTCAATAACGTTGTCCAAGAAATGGACCGCCGTGCAAACGGTGTCCGTTAGTTTTTCCCAGTCGAATACATACCCGCCTGATGCAGGCCGGACGTGAGCGGCTAAATTGACGGAGCCTAAGTTGCAGGATTCGTAAGGCAGAAGCGGCTGTTCCCCGCAAGGGTTGGTGGTTTCAATTTCGCCCATTCCGGGAACGGGATTGTCCCGGTTCAAACGGTCCAGAAACAGAATGCCGGGTTCGCCTGTCCGAAAGGCGGAATCCACAATGGCGTCAAATACTTCGTTTGCCGGAAGGGAACTTGTTTCCATGTTGGCGGAAGGGTCGACCAGCGGGTAAGGTTCTCGTTTTCTGGCCGCTTCCATGAACGGTTCGGTGACGCCCACGCTGAGATTAAAATTATTGAGTTCCCCGGGCCGGTTTTTACAGGTGATGAATTCCATGATGTCAGGATGATCTACCCTCAAAATGCCCATGTTGGCCCCCTTTCGGACGCCGCCCTGCTTGACCGCCTCGGTGGCGGCATTAAACACTTTCATAAAGCTGATGGGTCCGCTGGCCACCCCGCCGGTGGAATGGACGGGAGCGCCCTTCGGACGCAGCCGGGAAAAGGAAAACCCGGTGCCGCCGCCGCTTTTGTGAATCAAAGCGGCGTTTTTGACCGCTGTGAAAATGTCCTCCATGGAATCCTCCACAGGGAGTACAAAGCAGGCGGAAAGCTGGCCTAGAGGGCGCCCCGCGTTCATCAGCGTGGGAGAATTGGGCAAAAACCGCAGATCGGCCATCATCCTGTAAAACCGGCGGGCCAGGGCATTGACATCTCCGGCGGCCTCAAACGCCTGTTCCCCAGCGGCGACGGCCTTGGAAACCCTGCAAAAAAGATCTTCCGCCGTCTCAATGGGTTTGCCCGTTTCATCCCGCCTCAGATATCTTTTTTCTAAAACTGTTCTTGCGTTTCGGGTCAGCTTCATGCCGCGTCTCTCCTTGCTTTCTATACAAAAAATAGTCCGCTTCTCCCGCCTTTTCTCTTAAGGCAATCGGGCGGCGAAGAGGATCGCGCGGGGTGCGGTGCGGTTACCGGCCGTCCCTTTTGGTCCCGGGTCAGCAGAGAGTTCCGGTCAGATTTTCCCCCTTTTTATCCAGCCCGGTGACGGCAACCGACCGGATTTGCCCCCGCAGGCCGGGGCCGGGGACGGAAACGCGGACATAATTCTCCGCGTGCCCGCTGGAAACGCCGTTTTCCGACTGCTCAAACAGAACATGAAGGACCTTGCCTTTACAGGCTTCGAGGTAGGACAGTCTGAGTTTTTGCGCCAAGTTTCCGGCGATGTGTGCCCGCCGTTCCTTTTCCGCTTGAGGAATCTGTCCCTCCATTTTTGCGGCAGGGGTGCCCTTGCGGCGGGAATAAGGGAAAATGTGCATGGAGGAGAAGGCGCAGTCTTCCATAAACCGGAGGGTGGCCGCAAATTCCTCTTCCGTTTCGCCGGGGAAGCCCACAATGAGATCAGTGGTAATGGCGGGATGGTCAAAGGCTTCCCGCAGAAGGGAAACGGAACGGCGGTACCGGGCGGTGTCATATTTCCGATTCATACGGCGGAGCGTTGCGTCGCACCCGCTTTGCAAAGAAAGGTGGAACTGGGGGCAGAGATTGGGAAGCAAAGCGGCCCGGCGGCAGAACGTTTCCGTGATGGTTCTGGGCTCCAGGGAGCCAAGGCGAACGCGCATACCCGGCTCCGCCCCGCAAAGCGCTTCCGCCAAATCAATGAGGCGGGAACCGTCTTCCAGATCCGTTCCGTAGGAAGATATTTCGATGCCGGTCAGCACCAATTCCAAAAACCCTTCCGACCGAAGCCGGCGCAGCTGGGAAACGGCGGCGGCGATTGGCAGCGAACGAACCGGGCCTCTGGCATAGGGAATGATGCAGTAGGAACAAAAATTCAGGCAGCCGTCTTCCACCTTCAGCATGGCCCGGGTTCTTCCCTCCAGGCTGCCGGCGGGCAGCTGCTCAAAGGCCCGGCGGCTTTTTGCGTCGTCCACCGAAATTTTGAGTGTGCGGTTTGCAGCCACGTTTTCCAGAAGGCGGATAAACGCCCTGCGGTCCCCGCTGCCGGAGATCAGGTCGGCTCCAAGCTTTTTCGCGTCTTCCGGCTGGGTCTGGGCATAGCATCCGCACACCGCCACAACGCCGCCCGGGTTCATCCGCCGGGCGCGGCGGATCATTTGGCGTGATTTCTTATCGCTGACGGCGGTGACAGTGCAGGTGTTGATAATGTAGGCGTCCGCCGCGCTGTCAAAGGGAAGAACGGTATGCCCCCGGGCGGCCAGCTCCGCCTCCATCGCCTGAGTTTCATATTGATTGACCTTGCATCCCAGCGTAAATAATGCCACCTTCATGAGGGACCTCCAAATTGCGGACGGGGAAAACCGGCGTCTCCAGCCTCGAAAACCAGCGGGGAGAACTGCCGTTTGCTCCACTCCTTATACTAATATCCGGACATCAGGCGCTCAGCCGGCTCTTTTCCCGCTTTTCCTGATGTTCCTATTATACCGTTCGTCGCTTTGGCTGTACAGAAGAATTTACGGTTTCGTATTTTGGGAAGGCAAGTCTAGGTGAAATTTACTTATTTAAGCCGTTTTGGAGGAGCTAAAAAAATTCTTTGTTGTTTTTTATAAATTATTTATTGTAAAGAGCCTGATTTTGATATATAATTTCCAATGCGTATACAGTAATTAGGATAAAGAAGCAGAATGTGTTGCTGCGTTAGATTTCTGAATCGATCCACAAAGTCCCCCGGCGGGTGCTTTTCAATATTTCAATATTGTGTAAGGAGAGGTATAGAAAATGAGCTATGTCGCGCAGGATATCCGCAATATCTGTTTACTTGGTCACGGCGGGAGCGGGAAAACCTCTTTAGCCGAAAGCATGCTGTATCTGACCGGTGTTACCGACCGTATGGGGAAGATTCCGGACGGAAATACGGTTTGCGACTATGATGCCGAAGAAATCAAACGGCAGATTTCCGTTTCGGCTACGCTGGCTCCCGTGGAATATGACAAGCGCAAGATCAATGTGATTGACACGCCGGGATATTTTGACTTTGCCGGCGAGGTGATGGAAGCTGTCCGGGTATCCGACGCGGGCATCATCGTATGCACTGCCAAGGGCGGCCTCAGCGTGGGTGCCGAGCGGGCGTATAAAAATCTGTCCGAACGGAAAAAGCCCCGGGTGATTTACATTTCAAAAATGGATGAGGAAAACGCCAGTTTTGATGCGCTGCTTCAGGCGCTGCGGGAAAAATACGGAACCTGCATTTGTCCGCTGTATGTGCCGGTGACGGA
This sequence comes from Oscillospiraceae bacterium, assembly GCA_028708585.1. Classification (GTDB taxonomy): domain Bacteria; phylum Bacillota; class Clostridia; order Oscillospirales; family Oscillospiraceae; genus RGIG529. The sequence goes on along the minus strand of JAQVYO010000037.1, from coordinate 6,660 downwards.
CGGCCACAAGAAGGTTTTAGGCGTTGTCAATGTGCTGGATGGAAAAGCTTATGAAGCGAAGGGCGGAAAAACGGCGGAAATTTCCTTGCCGGAATCCGCCGCCGGCCTGGTGCGGGAATACCGGGATAAGCTGATGGAAAATGTGGCCGAAACCAGCGAGGAGCTGATGGAGAAATATTTTGGAGGAGAGGCGTTTACCCCGGAAGAAATGGAAACCGGCCTGCGCGCGGGTATCCGGGACTTGTCTTTAGTGCCCGTTGTCTGCGGCAGCGCGGCAACGGGACTGGGGACCGAGGCGCTGCTGGATGTGATTGCCAAATATTTGCCCAGCCCTCTGGAAACCCCCTTGGAAATTGGAACCCGAAATGGCGAGCCGGTGGAAATTCTCATGGAGGCGGAGAAACCGCTGTGCGCGTTTGTATTTAAAACGCAGTCCGATCAGTATGGAAAGTATTCCTATGTGAAGGTGGTTTCCGGGAAATTGACGCCAGATGTCCCCGTTGTCAACGCCAGAACGGACAGCAGTGAAAAGGTTGGCCGCCTGTATCAGATGCGAGGGAAAAAGGGCGAGGAAGTGCGGGAGATTGTCTGCGGCGATATCGGCGCCATTGCCAAAATGGCGGGAACAAAAACCGGAGATACCCTTTGTGACGCAAAGCGGGTGGTTGCTTTGGCGCCCATTTCCTTTGCTGCACCCTGCTATTCCATGGCAATTGCGCCCAAAACAAAGGGTCAGGAGGATAAGGTGGCTGCCGGCCTGACCCGGCTCTCCGAGGAAGACCCCAGTTTTACGGTAGTCAACAACGCGGAAACCCGTCAGATGGTGATTACCGGCGCCGGGGACATCCAGCTTGACGTGCTTTGTTCCAAGCTGAAGAATAAATTTGGTGTGGAGGTGGAGCTTTCTCCCGCCCGAGTGCCTTACCGAGAAAAAATCCGCAAAAAGGTTAAAGTGCAGGGCCGCCATAAAAAGCAATCCGGCGGCCACGGCCAATTTGGCGACGTTTGGATTGAATTTGAGCCGGGAGAAGAAGAAGAGATGGTGTTTGCCGAGAACGTATTCGGCGGCAGCGTCCCCAAGAACTTTTTTCCCGCGGTGGAAAAAGGACTCCGGGAAGCGGTGCATCATGGCGTGTTGGCAGGCTATCCTGTGGTGTTTTTAAAGGCGACGCTGGTGGACGGCTCCTCTCATCCTGTGGATTCCTCCGAAATGGCCTTTAAAATGGCGGCACAGCTTGCCTATAAGGCGGGACTGCCTCAGGCAAGCCCTGTTTTGCTGGAGCCAATCGGCCTTTTGAAGGTCACTATTCCGGACAATTATATGGGCGATGTGATCGGGGACCTCAATAAGCGCCGCGGCCGGGTGATGGGTATGACGCCCACCGGGGATGGCGATCAGGTGGTGGAAGCGGAAGTGCCAATGGCTGAAATGAGCAGCTATGCCATTGATCTGCGGTCCATTACCCAAAGCAGAGGGTATTTTACGTTTGAATTTGCCCGCTATGAAGAGGCGCCTCCGGCGGCCCAGCAAAAAGCCATTGAGGAAGCCAAGGCACTGCAGGAGGGAATGGAATAAGCGTTCCTGCAAAGACCCCCAGATTCTTTTGAACAGAAAAGCCCAAAACGGGCGCGCCTGCGCCTGCTTTGGGCTTTTTTTCAGGCGTTTTTGGAGACAAGTTCCCTTCTCCGACTGTTCCGGCTGAACGGGGATGGTTTTTGAAATTGCGCAGAGAAGCGGTAAGCGTACCTCATGCAGTTCTTTTATCGGGTATCAGGCAAGGGAGCCTACTTTGGTAGTCTGGCGCTCTGAGAAAGGCGTTTCCAGTACAACTCAAGACCGAAAATCCAATTTGCTGGGGAAAATGGACTGCAATGTTTCAGTTGTGTTACAAAATGGAAAATTCTATTGACTTTGGTAATTTAGATGCGTATAGTTAAACTGTATCGCGGGGAGGTTCACAAGCATTTTGCCCAAAATTTTCTTGTTTTTATATGTTCAGAAGGTTTTTAAAACTTTTTATTGCGATTGAATGTGGAGCATCCGATAAGGAGGTGAAAATCTTTCGATGTATTGGGAAAGAAGACGAGGGAAAATGCAGGGAACTTCTTCAGTTATTTATTTTTAATAAGGAGGAAAATACATGCGTAATCTCAAAAGAGTATTCTCGCTGATGATGATGGTCGCCATGCTTTGCAGCGTGATGGTCATCGGCTCCAGCGCAGCGTACAAAGACTTTACCGACAAAGACAAGATTACCCATCCGGCTGCGGTGGAAACCCTGGTCAGCCTGGGCATCATCAACGGTAAAGAAGACGGCTCCTACTATGACCCGGCGGGAAGCCTGACCCGCGGCGAAGCCGCAAAGCTCACCTGTGTCGTGTTGAACGGCGGAAAGACCCCGGTGCTGGGGAATCCCGATTCCGTCAGCTACAAGGATACGGTGGACAACTGGGCTTCTCCTTACATTGAGTACTGCACCAGCCTTGGCATTGTTGCCGGCGACGGAAAGGGTTACTTCCATCCCAACGATATGGTAACCGCTTCCCAGCTTTCCAAAATGCTCTTGGTGGCTCTGGGCTATGACGCCAGCTATGAAGGCCTCGTAGGCAACAGCTGGTCCGCAAAGACCGATGCGCTGGCCAACCAGAACGGACTTTATGACGAACTGTCCAGCCTCATCACCAGCAACGTGCTGAATCGTGACGACGCGGCGCAGATCATCTACAATATTCTGGACGAGTCTCTGGTTTATTATCCCTCTACCAGCGGCGGCGTTACCAGCAAAGCGGTTCCCACGGGCGAAACCGTTCTGCAAAGATACTTTAACGCTTCTGAAGTCGAGGGCTACGTTGAGGCAAACGACGTCTTCGCTCTGGCAGGCAGCAAATGCGCCGCAGGGAAAACCCGCATTCAGGTTGCAACGGTCAATGGCGAAGCCAAGTCCGCGAGCGATACTTACACCGTGAATACCAGCAATGACTTAGTGGGCCAGAAGGTTTCCCTGTACGTGAAGAACTACGGCAAAACCACTGCCACTGTGGTGGGTTCTCCTGTTGTCTCTTCCGACAATAAGGTTGCAACCACCTGCACCTCTTATTCTACCACCACCAAACTGGATAAATTCCTGGATGACAACGATCTGTCTCTGAGCTCCGCCACGGCTTACAGCGAGAACGGCGCAAAAGCCAGCAGCACAGCAGATGAGTCCGCCATCCTCGGCAAGATGGGCAATGGCGTCGAGACCCGCTTTATGGACAATAACGGCGACGGCACCGTGGACTATGTCCTGTTTACAAAATATGCCCTTTCCAAAATCACCTCTTACAGCACCAGCAGCGAGACCCTGGCTCTGACTGGAGTAAGCGGCTCCATCGACTTTGACGATGTTGCGGACTATGCCAGCTACGCAAAGGGCGACTATGTCCTCTATGTGAATTACAACGGCACATACTACTTAAGCGCTGTGGAAACCGTTTCCGGCACCCCGACGATGTATACCAGCGGCAAAAAGCTGGTGATCGACGGAACGCAGTATGCGGCCTCCAATCTGGAAAATAAGACCAACAATGCGCTTAAGGATTATAAAAATGATAGTTCCTATGTCAACAACAGCGCCACCTTCTATCTGGACAGCCAGGGCAACATCATTGCCACAGGCGACTATGTGGAAGCTACGCAGAACTATGCCCTGATTTTGGCTTCCAACGCGGAAATGGGCGCCTTCGGCGACTATACCGGCTCCATTAAGCTTCTGAAGGACGACGGCAGCGTTTCCGCTTATACCGTGAACCTGTCCGCTTCCGCCACCAAGTACTTAAACTACAAGGATGGCATCCTGGATTATACTGCGGGTCAAACGGCGCAGACCGTGGACAACACCCACTCTTCCTCCAGCGTCAAGCAGACGGCGATGGCTTCCATGCTGTCCAACGGCCTGAACGGGAACACCACGACCATTCCTGGTAAGGGCAATGCGCTGGAAGGCATGATCGTCACTTACACCATGAACAGCGACGGAACCGTGACCATCGCGCCCACAACAGCGTATGATAAAGGTAAAGCAATCTCCACCCCGGCAGTGAAGGGAACGGCTTCCTACGATTATGACAGTAAGACTGTGGTGGCCAACAGCAACACCCTCTACTTCTTCAGCAACGGCGACACCACTTCCGTGGTGAAGGGCCTGAGCAACCTGCCTTCCACCGCATCCAACAGCAATGTGAAATTCATCGCCTATTCTCAGAGCGGCTCCAGCTATGTGGCCAAGGCAGTCTATGTAAGCGGCACTTCCAGCACCGCCTCGGAAGACTATGTCTATGTCATCAGCGGACCGGATTATTATACCAACGATAAGGGCGAAGAGGTTTACGATTACACCGTGGCCTACAGCGACGGTACCACCGGAAAAGTATCTGTTCTGAACAAGAGCGATATTGCAAAAGGCCAGGTATACAGCCTCAGCTATGAAAACGGCTACGCGGTTCTCGACGACACAGACAGCAACATCACAGACAGCAACATCTACGACACAGCTGACGTGACCTATGCGGGCAACGGAACCATTCAGTTTAAGTACACAAACAAGAAGGACGCAAAGACCTACGCAAAGACCCTGTCTGTTGCTTCCGACGTGACCGTGGTCTCTGTGCAGGATGCGGCTGACAGCCTCAACAATGTAACGACAGATACGGTTGACAGCATCTCCGCAGGAGCCAAGATCTCCGTTACCATTGACGACAATCAGATCCAGCATATTTACATCATTGACTATAACGCATAATATAGTGTAATTCAGAGCTTTATATAGGCTCAATGAAAGGCCCGCCCCGCGTGTGATTACGCGGGGCGGGCGCATTTGTTTGGCACAAACATATAAACAGGAAGCCCGCCCCAGAAAATAATGGAGGCGGGCTTCCTGTTTATAAGACGACGAGGCCGTATTTTCTCACCAGGGGAGCCAAGTCTTCCGGATTTAAATCTCCCGTGCCGTCGTAAAACGCCCGGCCGTTATAAAGCCGGAGCGCCCGCTCCATGAGCTGGAGGCTGTGAGAGGAAAGGCAGAGCGCGTCTTGAATGATGTACTGATTTTCCGCAAAAATGTAAAGGTCGTTTTCTTCGGACAAAAAGAGTTTCGTTGCGCCTCCCGCGGCTCCTTCGGCGGACAGAAGGTCCTCCGCAAAGCTGGGGGAAATTTCAATGGCCTTTCCAACGTCGATCAGCGGAGAAATAAACTGCGCTTCCCACTCGGATGCGCAGTAAAGGGCGCCCGGGTCCTGCTTTGCAAAGGAGAAACGGGAAAAATCAAGCCGGTCCATTGCGCCGCGCAACGCCGCGATAAAAGATGGATCGGCGGCGCCGCCGAAAATCCGGACCCCGGCTTGGGCCAAAACCGGCACAAAAGCGGCCGCTTCGTCCGGAGAACAGGAAGGGGCCAAAAGGCGGTAATCACAATTGACTGCCAGAGGGATATGGGTGCAGAAATAAAGCCGCTGAATCTGAGTGCCCAGGTCGCACAGGCTGCCGGTAAAGCTTCCGATGCCGAAAGCGAAAGCGCCCATGCCTTGACAGATAATCAGGGCGGCCAAAATGTCTCCGCCGGAAGGGATGTGGCCATCCCCATCACAGGAGAATGTAATCAGAATCGGTTTGCTGGTGTTTTCCCGGACAGCCAGCAAGGCCGCCCTGGCTTCCGCCATGCTGCCCATGGACTCTGCCAGAAAAAAGGATACGCCCGCCCGTTCCAAAGCGCGCGCTTGAAGGGCGTAGACGTTTACAATGGTTTCAAAGTCGGTATGGCCCAGAGGGGGGACCGGAAGCCCGGTGCGGGAAAGGACGCCGGCGGCCGGAACGGACCCGGAGGCGGCCTCGAACGGAAGGGCGGCTAAGGAACCGTTCAATTCCCAAGTTTGTCCGCCCAGGCCAAACGGTTCCAGCATGGGCGGATTGGCGCCCCATGTGGGTGTGGAAAGCACGTTGGCGCCCGCAAGGCAACATTCCCTTTGCGTTGCGATGAGACCATCCGGATGGTCCGCGATCCATTGTTCGGGGCAAACCCCGGAAGGAATCTCAAGCGTCTTTACTGTTGTTTTGGAAACGCCGTCCATTAAGAACGGCAAGGGTAACGGGATGTCGTCCATAAGTTCATTTCTCCTTTTAAGGACGCAGAAAAATGAATGATTTTTTCATTATTATGCAAACTGGGATTGGAAGCCTGAGATACGGCGGCTAAAACACAGCCGCCCAAACGGAAGAGGATAACCTCTTGAAAATCGTGCGCCGAAAAGGCGTTCACATTTTTTGGGGAGCGGAAACGCCGATCAGATTTAGGCAGTTGGAAAGCACGCTGCGCACCGTGTCCGCCAGCTTCAGGCGGGCGGACAAAAGCGCTTTTTCTTCGCCTTTGATATGGTTGGCGTTGTAAAAACGATGGAAATCTCCCGCCAGCGCAATGAGATAGCGGTTGATGCGGGAAGGATCATAGTCTCTGGCGGCAAGGCGGATTTCTTCCGGGAGGAGAGCCAGCGTTTTGATCAGGGACTGTTCAACCGGCGTGTTTAACAGAGAAGGGTCAATTGCGGCGGCGGGGGGCACGGCCTCCCCCTCGCTGTTCAACAGGGCGACGAGACTGCAAATCCGGGCGTGCGCATACTGCACATAAT
>JAQVYO010000188.1 GCA_028708585.1 Oscillospiraceae bacterium | reverse complement strand
ATCCGGCAACGGACTATTATGGTGTGGCAACTTTGCAGGAGGCGTCCGAACTGCGCTTGGCCGGGACCGCAAAAGACATTCTGCTGTTTGGAAGACTGCCCCTGCACCGTATTCGGGATGCCGTAAAATATGCAGTCACAATTAGCGTTTTTTCCCTGCAATATGCAAAAGAACTGGACGCGGTGCTCGATAAAATCGGGGCGGCTCTCTTTATTCACATCGAAATCGATACGGGCTTAAATCGAACCGGGTTTTGTTATCGGGACAGTCTGGCGGACTTGTGCAAGGGGGAAGTGGAGGAAGTTTTTAAGCTAAAGCACCTGCATGTAAAGGGAATCTATACCCATTTTGCCTGCGCGGGCGGCGGGGACAAGCCGGACGCGCGGTTTGCCGAGATACAGTTCCGCCTGTTTTCTCAGCTTTGCAGCCAGCTTACCGTGGATGGTTATGACGTCGGAATCCGCCACTGCTGCAGCAGTGATTTCATTTTGCAGGATCCGCAGTGGCATCTGGACATGGTGCGTGCGGGCATGCTGGTGTTTGGGCAGTGTTCGAGCGAAGCCGACCGAATCCGCAATGGATTTCTTCCGGCACTGACTTGGCGGGCGCAGATTATGGAGATGAAACAGGTGGATGCCAACGAATCGGTCGGCTATGACCGGACTTTTCAGACAAGACGCAAAACCACGATCGCGGTCATCAGCGCGGGGTATGCGGACGGCTATCGGCGCACCTATTCCAATAAGGCCCGGGTGCTGATCCATGGAGAATTTGCGCCGGTCATCGGAAAAGTCTGCATGGATTCTATCTTAGTCGATATTACAAATCTCAGCCATGTCCGCATTGGCGATTGGGCGACCCTGCTTGGAGAAGATGGGGACAACGCGATCTCTCCCAATGAATTGGCGCAGTATGAGAGCGTGAATGGGGAAGTGACGGCCGCGATTTCCAAAAGGGTGAAAAGGGTTTACATCCCTTGAATTCCATGCATGGACAGCCATGCAGTGCTTTTTAGAAACCATTTGCCGGAAAACATGAAAAACCCGTACAAACATTTATCTAAATGTTTGTACGGGTTATCTTTTTTGTGAAACGAAAAAAGTCCATGAAATCATGGACTCAGCCTGTAGACAAAGTATCAGTGAAATGGTGCTTTGTCTTTTATTAGTGCTTAGAAGATGGTAAAATAGAAGCAGGTGATAAAAGATGCTGAACAAAAAAGGTGAAGACAGCCGGAAGCAGATCGGCTTTTACTGCATGGAGGATTTGGTTCCAAAAGACCATCTTCTCAGGGAAATCGAAAAAGCAATTGATTTCAGTTTCATATATGATTTGGTGAAAGGCAGGTACAGCGAAGATACGGGCCGTCCAAGTATTGATCCGGTAGTGCTGTTCAAGATCGTGTTCATCCAGTATCTATTTGGAATCCGCAGCATGCGGCAGACGATCAAAGAAATCGAGGTCAATGCGGCATATCGCTGGTTTTTGGGATATGACTGGAACGATCCGATCCCTCATTTTACGACCTTTGGAAAAAATTATTCCCGGCGGTTTGAGGGCACCGATATTTTTGAGAAAATATTCGCCCGTATCCTGCTGGAAGCGGTGAAGCTGAAGTATGTGGACCCGAAGGCGGTGTTCATTGATTCCACGCATATCAAGGCCAGCGCCAACCGAAACAAGAAAATGAAGGTGCAGGTTCAGGAAGAGGCCCGGCATTACCAAAAAGAGCTGATGGAGGAAATCAACAAGGACCGGGAGGTTCATGGGAAAAAGCCGTTTGACGATGACGACTCGGGAAAAGGCGGCGGGGCCGGACAGACTAAAGAGATCGAAAAAAGCACCACCGATCCGGAGTGCGGCATGTTCCACAAAGGGGAGCATGAAAAATGTTTCGCCTACACCGCGCACACAGCCTGCGACCGGCACAACTTCATCCTTGGCGTAGAACTTTCCCCCGCCAACATCCATGACAGCGTGATGTTCAAAAGCATTTATGACAAAGTAAAGGCCACGTTCCCTGAAATCAAGTACGTTGTTGCCGACGCCGGTTACAAGATCCCATATATCTGCAAACAGATTCTGGACGACCACCGAATTCCGGTTTTGCCTTACAAAAGGCCGATGAGCAAAAAAGGATATTTCAAGCCCTACGAATATGTATACGACCAATATTACGACTGTGTTCTCTGCCCAAACAACCAGGTTCTGCGCTACTCAACCACAAACCGTGACGGATACCGGGAATACAAAAGCGACCCCAAAATCTGCAAATGCTGTCCGAAACGGGCGCAGTGCACGCAGAGTAGGAACTGTCAGAAAACTGTAACGCGGCATGTATGGGCGAACGATCTGGACGTCGCGGAAGATTTTCGCCACACACCGCGGGGAAAAGCAATTTACCGGGAGCGTGCGGAAACCATCGAACGGGTTTTCGCCGACGCAAAAGAAAAACATGGGTTGAGATATACTACCTTACGGGGCAAAGCCAAAGTGACGATGCAGGCTTTGCTCACTTTCGCCTGCATGAATCTCAAAAAGCTGGCAATCTGGAAATCGGAAGGCCCCAGGTTCAAGCCCAAATACGATTTTCCCTTTCTCTTTTTCCTGCTATTTGTTCCCAATTCGATTATTCGCATGAAAAACGCCGCTTGGGTCTGAATCCCAAACGGCGTTTTGTCTACCGGCTGAAACTCCCGGCACAGCCGGGAGTTTCAAAATATGTTGGCATTGAATGGGAATATGCGAGTTAAATTCACCCGCCAATTCTCGCAGTTCTATTTTAAAGCTGGAACACGAGCAATCCGTAAAGCTCTCGATGTTATTTCTCAGGCCATTGCTTCTGTATCAATTGCTGCGAGTAACGGCACATACCGGTTACCTTAACTGGAAACCCGCGATCAGCTCCTGAAGCGTTTCTGCTTGCGCAGCCA
>JAQVYO010000187.1 GCA_028708585.1 Oscillospiraceae bacterium | reverse complement strand
GATGATCGATCTTTTCCTCTTTCCATAAAGACACCCCCGTTTGTAGTTTTATTAATCCTACAAACGGGGGCGTCTTGCTATTGTTCGATTTTACTGGGCCTGTTCACTGCTTCGGCACAAGATAAAGGGGTGCTGTTTTGTTTGTGGTTGCTCCATGGTAAGCTGGGTTCCGGAAAACACGGCGCCTGGAACTAGTCTTTGAGTTGGGCGCATTCACCTTTCTTACCCAAAAGCATCTCAAGGCCATGTTCCAGGGAGGGAAGAACGGCCATCAGGTTTTCTTCCGCGCCTTTGGGGCTGCCGGGCAGATTGATAATTAAGGAACTGCCCCGGAGTCCGGCCGCAGCCCGTGACAGCATGGCTCGCTTGGTGACCTGAAGACTGGCAAAACGCATGGATTCCGGGATACCGGGTGTCATCCTGTCGCAGACCGCAATGGTTGCCTCCGGCGTCACATCCCTGGGGGAAAAGCCGGTGCCGCCGGTGGTTACAATCAGGGGAATACGCAGCTGGTCCGCCGCATGAATCAGGCACGCTTCGATCTGCGGGCGTTCATCCGGCACAATGGCGGTATGGACCACCTCATATCCCGCTTCTGTAAGCAGCGATTGAACCAATGGACCGCCGGTATCTGCCCTGGTTCCGGCAAATCCTTTGTCGCTGACAGTGATAACTGCCGCTTGAAACATAAAACCACTCCTTATGATATCGTGTTTGCTGCGCCGGGCCGCTTTTATTTTAAAAGCAAAATGTTGGCCCGGTCGATCTGAATGGATACCGTGTCGCCAACCTGCCATGGAACTGCGTCTTCTTTGGGCAGTTCCATGCGAATATCGGAAAAATCCGAGTCACCGGGGCTTTGCGTGCCCCTCAGCATATAAATGGTGGAAAATAAATCCTGAGTGACGCGCAGTACCCGGCAATGAAGGACGTTTTCTCCGCCGCTTTTCGGGGGTTCAAAAGGAACGATATAATGGGCGCGCACGCCGGCATATCGGATATCCTCGGAAACCGGATCTTCGCAGCGAAGCGCCACGCCCCAGTCAAGAGCCTCGATGTATCCATCCGGGCGGATTTGAATTCTGGAATAGTTCTTACAGCCGGTTAAAATCGCGCCGGACAAAGTGGTGGGATGATCGAACAAATCGGAAACGCTGGTTTTGGGCTGGGACAGGCCCGTGTCGATAATGACGACTTTTTCACAAATGCGGAACACCTCGTCCCGGTCATGGGAAACGAACAGAGTCGTTCCATGGAAAGAAGAGAGCGTATCGGTGAGTTCTTGTTCCAGCTGCCATTTGAGATAGCTGTCCAAAGCGGAAAAAGGCTCGTCCAGCATAATCATATCCGGTTCGTTGGCCAGAATGCGGGCCAGCGCCACTCTTTGCTGCTGGCCGCCGGAGAGCTGGAAGGGATATTTTTCTTCCAGGCCTTCCAGATACAAGGCCTTTATCCTTTCAGCGACCATTTGCTTTCGCTGTTGTTTGCGCCCCGTCCGCACGCCGGCGGCCACGTTTTGCCAGACGGTCATATGCGGGAAAAGGGCGTAATTTTGAAAAAGGTAGCCCACTTTCCGTTTCTGAGGGGGAAGGTTGATTTTCTTCCGGGAATCAAACAGTACCTTCCCATCCAGGATAATGCGCCCCTCATCCGGCGTTTCTATACCCGCGATGCATTTGAGCGTCATGCTCTTGCCGCAGCCGGACGCGCCCAAAAGCGCGAGAATCTCGTGTTCCGCCTCAAAAGAGATGTCCAGATTAAAATTTCCAAGCTTTTTTTTGATCCAAACGGATAGTGCCACGGCCATTATCCTCGCTTCCGCATGAGTCGCTCCTGATATCCTGTCCAATAGTTCATCAGAACGATTGTGACAAAGGAGATACACATGATAATGCCGACCCAGTAATAAACTTTGTCTTGGTTGTTTCCCTGCATGGCGGAATAAATGGCAAGAGACATGGTCTGCGTTTTGCCGGGAATGTTTCCTGCCAGCATGGTGGTTGCGCCGAATTCGCCCAGCGCCCGTGCAAATGCCAAAATCGTCCCAGCGGCAATGCCCGGCCAGCAGGAAGGCAAAATAATTTTCCAGAATATCGTAAATTCCGACAAGCCGAGCGTTCTCGCCGCATAGATATAGGTCTGGTCCATTTGTTCAAAAGCGCCCCGGGTTGTACGGTACATCAAAGGAAAGGCAACCACGGCGGCGGCGATAACCGCTCCTTGCCAGGTAAAGACCACGGATAAATTGACGCCGGCAAGAAATTGGCCCAACAGTCCGTTTTTGCCGAATAGAAGGAGAAGAAAAAAACCCACGACGGTGGGCGGCAAAACCATGGGGAGCGTAAAAATTCCGTCCAAAACGCCTTTCAAATGTTTGATTTTCACGACCTCTCGGGCGGCAAGAATCCCCAGAAAAAAAGTAAAGAGGGTGGCTGTGAGGGTTACCTTCAGGGAAATCAGAAGAGGAGAAAAAATCGTACTGTCCATATCGCGTTCTCCATTTAGGAAAGTTCCCTGAAGAGCGCCGCGGCGCTCTTCAGGGAACAGCCTAATTGCCGTTTATTTTGTATATATGGTAAAGCCTGCGTTTTTAAAGAAGGCGGCTGCGGTGTCGCCGGAGAGAAAGTCCAGGAAAGCCTTTGCTTCTGCCTGGTGTTTGCTGCTGGCTACCACGGCGGCTGGATACACAACGTCTTTGACGGAGCCTTTCGGCGCTTCGGCGACAACCTTGACTTTGTCGGTGGTCTTGGCGTCGGTGGAATAGACGACGCCGCAGTCCACGGAACCGGTTTCAACCCAGCTGAGTACCTGACGGACATTGGAACCAAAGTTTGCCTTGGCTTTCACTTTATCCCACATGCCCAGGTTGGTGAAAATATCCCGTGCATACTGTCCAACCGGGACGCTGGATTCGCCCAAACCAAGCATTTTCAC
>JAQVYO010000186.1 GCA_028708585.1 Oscillospiraceae bacterium | reverse complement strand
GTTGCAGGCTTGTGCCGGTAGGATACATTCTGTTTTAAGGATAGAAAAGAAATTTTCTGCCAGAGCAGCGGCTTTCCTTTTCTCTTTCTTCATAGCAAGATGAATGGTATCCAAAACCAGAGAGACAGTCTGCCGTGAACTGGTTTTGTAAGTAACAAGCTGTTGTCGTATAGATCTCGGATCATTGACAGGTAAAGGACACCTTGCTTTGTGTGTATATAAGAGATGTTACCCATTTATGGTTTGGCCTGTCGGCATGGAATGGTCGGTTTAGCAAATTTTCATACTTGTGTACCTGTTGGCCCATCTGTCTCCACTTCCTATGGCGACGGATTTCGGATAAAAGACCATACTTCTTCATAATGCGCAAAATAGTTTTAGGATTGCGGTGAATCTGCTCGCTCTGCAGCCAAAGGTGTATCCTACGATACCCGTAGGTCTGGAAGCAGCGTTTCTGCTGTTCTTGAATCGTCTGAGCCAACCATGCATTTCTTATCCGGGGTCTGCCCAACCGCCGCACAAAGTCGTAATAGCCGCTGTGAGAGACGCCAAAGAAGCGGTACATGGTGGATACTGCCTATTTGTTTCTGTGGCGATGTATGAGATAATATCTTCTTTTACCGTTGATGATCGATCTTTTCCTCTTTCCATAAAGACACCCCCGTTTGTAGTTTTATTAATCCTACAAACGGGGGCGTCTTGCTATTGTTCGATTTTACTGGGCCTGTTCAGTATACTGAAAACAAATGGGGTGTTTTCCTATGCCAAAGGGAGTACCGAACAAACGGATTCTTCCTGACAAAGGCGTCGTATGAGCCGCAAACGAAAGGGCTTGCCGCCTGCTATTCACAGACAACAAGCCCTTTCCGCGGCTTAATTATAAAATATTTGTCTAGCTTTCTGAGGTCAATTCATCATCGCAGGGCGGTTTATACGCCATTCTGGATGCCTTTACAAGGAGGGGATCACCACCCTCCCTATCACATATACCGCCTGACCTCAGTGCCCTCAGCCCTTCGCTCCACCCTTCAGAGCCTTTAAACGGGCAGAATGCTCCAAAATCCGTTTGCGAAGGCGCAGATGTTCCGGCGTCACTTCCAGAAGCTCGTCGTTCCCCAAAAATTCCAGGCATTGTTCCAAGCTTAAAACGCGGTGAGGTGTCAAACGGAGCGCATCGTCACTTCCGGCGGCCCGCATATTGGTAAGTTGTTTCCGTTTGCACACATTGACGGAGATATCTTCTGCTTTGGGTGATACTCCAACAACCATTCCGCCATATACAGAGGTCCCCGGCCCTATGAAAAGAGCGCCTCGTTCCTGCGCGTTGTATAGCCCATAAGCCACTGCTTCTCCGGTCTCAAACGCCACTAAGGAACCGGTATTCCTTCGGTTCAGTTCCCCCTTCACCGGCGCGTAGCCATCAAACACCGAAGCCATAATACCTTCTCCCCGGGTATCGGTCAGAAATTCGTTCCGATAGCCGAACAGTCCCCGGGATGGCACTAGGAATTCAATCCGCATGCGGCTTCCCACAGGCGTCATTTCCTTGAGTTCCCCCCGTCGGGCGCTCAGCTTTTCGATTACCGCGCCCACGGCGGACTCCGGCACATCTGCCACCAGCCGCTCCATTGGCTCGCACAGCATGCCATCCACCGTTTGATTCAGCACCCGGGGAGGTGAAACCTGAAACTCATACCCTTCCCTGCGCATAGTCTCGATTAGAATGGACAGGTGCATTTCGCCCCGCCCGGCCACATGAAAGGCTTCCGTGCTTTCCGTCTCGCTCACACGAAGAGAAACGTCCTTCAGCGTCTCTCGGAACAGCCGTTCGCGCAGGTTCCGGGACGTTACATATTTGCCTTCCCGCCCGGCAAAAGGCGAATCGTTCACGGACAATGTGATTTCCATGGTGGGAGCGGAAATTTTGGCAAAAGGCAGCGCCTCCGGGCTGCTGGGGTCGCATATGGTATCTCCGATGGTAATATCGGAAATGCCGGACAATGCGATGATGCTTCCCGCTTCCGCCTCTGTCACCGATTCCTTGCCCAAGCCTTCAAATTTATAAAGATTTACCGCTTTTGCCTTCTTGTCAGGACGATCCCCATGAAAGTTGCACACGGTCACTTCCTGATTCTGATGAATCACGCCCCGTTCCACGCGCCCAATGGCAATTCTGCCCACAAATTCGTTATAATCAATCGATGATACCAGCATCTGAAGAGGCCCTTGAAGGTCCGCCCGAGGCGCCGGAATATAATCAATAATGGTTTGAAACAGAGGGGCTAAGTCTTTTCCCTCCTGCTCCGGTGAAAAGGATGCCGTTCCCTGCCTTGCAGAACAAAACAGCATGGGCGAGTCCAGCTGCTCCGTGGTGGCTTCTAAATCCATCAGCAGCTCCAGCACTTCATCGATCACTTCATGAATCCTCGCATCCGGCCTGTCGATCTTGTTAATCACCACAATGACCCGGTGATTTAATTCCAGCGCCCTGGAGAGCACAAACCGAGTCTGGGGCATTGGCCCTTCCGCAGCGTCTACCAGCAACAAAACGCCGTCTACCATTTTGAGGATCCGCTCCACCTCGCCGCTGAAATCGGCATGCCCCGGAGTGTCCACAATATTGATTTTTACGCCGTTGTATCGAACAGACGTGTTTTTTGCCAAAATTGTAATGCCGCGCTCCCGCTCCAGCTCGCCAGAGTCCAGCACTCGATCCGCGACCGCCTGGTTTTCCCGGAAGACGCCGCCTTGCTTCAGCATTTCATCCACCAAAGTTGTCTTTCCATGGTCAACGTGAGCAATAATTGCAATATTTCTAAGATTTGTTTCCTTCAAGATTGGAATTCCCTTCCTTTGCAGTCGTTCATATAAATATCGTTCCTAATTATAACCGTCTTTTAAATAGATAGCAAATTTTTTTATCCATTTTTCTTAAAAAATCCCCA
>JAQVYO010000185.1 GCA_028708585.1 Oscillospiraceae bacterium | reverse complement strand
CAAAGGCGCGGTAACATGCGGATCGGCGTCCTGCGCAAAAAAGACACAGGCGGCCTTATCTTCTAAAATCGCACGGCGGGATTGCTTGATTCCCACCACTTGAGAACCCGTTCGCAGCTGGGAAAACATGCGTGCGCCCCCTTTGTCCGGTGGTGCAGGAAATCCAATCAAAAAACCTGCACGATTGAAAATTATAGCATGTCGGAAAATATTCGTCAGGCATAAAACTTACATGAAAAGAAACGAAACTGGAGGATAAGCAGGCGGAATAATCCACAAAAATGGGCAGACGGCACCGCCCGCTTTGAATTCCTTCCATTTTGGACCCCCGGGCGGGAAACGGCCCGCCGCTGCCGGATCCGCTTTATTCCCCTTCCCGCTCCATACCTGCCGCGGCGGGATAGGAAGCAAGTTCCTGATCAAAATCCCGGTACAGGTTCATGCCCGAACCCGCAGGAATCAATTTGCCGATGATGACATTTTCCTTCAGGCCCAGCAAGTGATCCACTTTGCCTTTGATGGCCGCTTCTGTCAGAACCTTGGTAGTCTCCTGGAAAGAGGCGGCGGACAGGAAGGAATCGGTGGCTAGGGAAGCCTTGGTGATACCCATCAGAAGCTGAACGCCGGTTGCCTCCCGCAGACCGGTTTCTCCCGCTTCTACTCGCTTCCGAACGGCAGCGTTGGCGTCAATCAGTTCAAATCGATCCACCATGGAGCCGGAGAGCAGATCAGTATCCCCCGCGTCTTCAACCCGCACCTTGTGGAGCATCTGGCGTACAATCACCTCAATATGCTTGTCGTTGATGTCAACGCCCTGCTGCCGGTAAACGCGCAACACTTCCTGAATCAGATAATTGTGTACGGCGGAAAGGCCGCGGATACGCAGTACATCATGAGGAGACAAGGCTCCGTCTGTGAGTTCCTGCCCTTTGTTCACAAAATCGCCGTCCTGCACCCGGATTCCGGCGCTGTAGGGAACTGAGTAAGTGTGCGCTTCCCCGTCGTCCGGATTCGTAACGGTAATGTTGCAGAGAGAATTGCGCTTTGCCTCTTCCAGTTTGACCTGGCCGGAAATTTCGGAAAGCTGCGCCATTTTCTTGGGCTTGCGGGCTTCAAAAAGCTCCTCGACCCGAGGCAGGCCCTGGGTAATATCGTCTCCGGCGACACCGCCGGTGTGAAAGGTGCGCATGGTCAGCTGCGTGCCAGGTTCACCGATGGACTGGGCGGCGATGATGCCCACCGCCTCTCCGAGGCCCACAGGCTCTCCGATGGCAAGGTTTACCCCGTAGCACTTGGAGCAGACGCCGGAACGCGCATGGCAGCACAGGACGCTGCGGATTTTGACTTCGCTGATTCCGGCCGACTGGAGCAAGGCGGCATCCTTGTCATCCATCATTTTGTCTTTGGAAATCAGGAGATTTCCGTCCTTGTCATAAATATCCGCAACAGGATAGCGTCCCCGGAGCCGGTCCGCAAAGACTTCGATGACCTGGCCGTGTTCGGAAAGCTCGGAAACCGTAATGCCTTCCTCGGTTCCGCAGTCCTCCTCCCGGATGATCACATCCTGAGCCACGTCCACCAGGCGCCGGGTTAAATAGCCGGAGTCCGCCGTCCGCAGCGCGGTGTCGGCAAGACCCTTTCTGGCGCCTCTGGATGAGATGAAATATTCCAAAACCGAAAGCCCTTCCCGGAAATTTGCCTTGATGGGAATTTCGATGGTCTTGCCGGCGGTGTTAGCCATCAGCCCGCGCATGCCGGCCAGCTGGCGGATCTGGTTCATGGTGCCGCGGGCGCCGGAGTCCGCCATCATGAAGATCGGGTTGTAGCGGTCCAGATTGTTCTGAAGCGCCGCCGTCACCTTTTTGGTGGTTTCATCCCACTCGCTGACCACCAGGCGGTACCGCTCGTCGTCCGTGATAAAGCCCATCCGGTACTGCTGGTCGATGGAAACAATTTTCTTTTCGCTTGCCGCAATCAGCTTGGCTTTTTCTTCTGGAACCGCCATATCTGAAATAGAAATGGTCAGAGCACCCTGTGTGGAATATTTAAAGCCCAGCGCTTTAATCTGGTCCAGCACTTCGGCGGACACGGTAAACCCATGTTGCGCGATGCACTTTTCAATAATCTTTCCCAGCTGTTTTTTCCCGGTGGTAAAGTTGATTTCAAACTCAAACAGGTTTTCCGGGTCGGACCGGTCTACAAAGCCCAGATCCTGGGGGATTACTTCATTGAAAATAATACGCCCCACTGTTGTTTTAACCAGCTGGTGGCGGCTTTCTCCATCCACTTCCTTGGTAATGCGCACAACGATATGGGAATGAATGCCGACAGCGCCTTCATTGTAGGCCAAAAGGGCTTCCGTGGGGTTGGAAAACACATGCCCTTCCCCCAGTTCCTCCCGCTCAAAAGTCAGGTAATAGGAACCCAGAACCATATCCTGTGTGGGTACCGTAACCGGCTGGCCGTCCTGCGGCCGCAGAAGGTTGTTGGCGGAAAGCATGAGGAGCCTGGCTTCCGCCTGCGCCTCGGCGGAAAGAGGAACGTGCACCGCCATCTGGTCCCCGTCGAAGTCGGCGTTGTATGCGGTGCAGACCAGGGGATGCAGCTTCAGCGCCCTTCCTTCCACCAGGACCGGCTCAAAGGCCTGAATGCCCAGGCGGTGCAGCGTTGGCGCCCGGTTGAGCAGTACGGGATGTTCGCAGATAATCGTTTCCAGCGCATCCCAAACCTCGGTTCTGCCTCGGTCTACCATTTTTTTAGCGCTTTTAATGTTGTTCGCAAGGCCGTCTTCCACCAGCTTTTTCATCACGAAAGGCCGGAACAATTCCAAAGCCATTTCTTTGGGCAGGCCGCACTGGTAGATTTTCAGTTCCGGGCCAACCACAATAACAGAACGACCGGAATAATCCACCCGCTTGCCCAAAAGGTTCTGGCGGAATCTGCCCTGTTTG
>JAQVYO010000184.1 GCA_028708585.1 Oscillospiraceae bacterium | reverse complement strand
TCATTTCTACAGGCATTTTGTAGATGTCCGCATTTCCCAATGTCACTTTGAGCAGGTCCTTTCTGGACACAACTCCTTTTAATATCGCCTTTTCCCCGACCACAAAAATGGTCCCTCGTCTTCAATAAACATGGTCACAATAGTATCATACACCGAAGCCTCTTCTTTAATCACAATTGGTATGGACTTGCACTCCTGGACTTTTAAGCTTTGCATCTTTTCTGCAATTTCGGACTGGGGAGTATTTCCCGCATAAAAATAGCCAACCCTGGGTCTCGCATCGATCAGACCCGCCATCACTAAGATGGTAAGGTCCGACCGCAGACCCGCTCTAGTCAGGTTTAGCTGCTGGGCTATGGCTTCCCCTGTAACAGGGCCTTGATTTTTTACAATACTGATAATCTCTTTCTGCCGTTCTGTCAGTTGAATAAGCCATCACTCCCCATTATATTTACTTAATTATGTTACACTATTTTCCACTTTTAAACAATATATTATATACCATTACAATATGTTAAATATTTTTAAAAAAAAGAAAAGCCCGAAGGCTTTCCTTATCCTGCCAGCTGTGCCAGATCCGCAATACCTGTCACATAATCCGTTATTTGTTTCAGGAGAGCAAGGCGGTTTTCCTTTACTTTCACGTCATCCACCATCACCATCACCGCGGTGAAATACTCGTCCACCGGTCCCCGCAGCTCCGAAACCGCGCTGAAGGCTTTCCGGTAATCCTTTTCAGTGAGAAATACATCCGCTTTTTCTTTCACAGAAAGGAAGGCCGTATATAGACCGCTTTCTTCAGGCATTGAGAAGAGCCCTTTGTCCACGTTCCCGTGCACGGCGTTTTTCGCCAAGTTGGCCACCCGGGTAAATCCGGCAATGAGTTCGGAGAATTCATTGCTCCCCTTAAATTCGCTGAGAGCCAAAGCTTTCTGCCTTGTATCCGAAAGATTATCTATCCCGGCGGCAAGTACGGCGTTAACCACATCATAGCGGACACCCGCATCTGTCAGGATATTATCCATGCGCTGTTTAAAGAAAGAAACAACGTCGGCAAGAGTTTTTTCTTCACTGTTTTTGAAGGTCACCTGCTCCGAAAGAAGCTTGTACGCGTTAACAATCAGCTTTTCCAAAGGCAATTCCAGGCCGTGCTTTAAAATGGTGTTGACAATACCCAGTGCCTGCCGTCTTAAAGCATATGGGTCCTGGGAGCCGGTGGGCTGGATGTTCATCCCGAAGAATCCCACAATACTGTCCAATTTATCCCCGATCCCTACAGCAATTCCCGCCCGGCTATTTGGCACCTCGTCACCGGTGAAGCGGGGTAGGTAATGCTCCCTGATGGCGGTGCTCACTCCGTCGTTCTCCCCGTTATGCCGGGCATAGTATTCACCCATGATCCCCTGCAGCTCAGGGAACTCATAAACTACGTTGGAAACCAAATCTGCCTTGGCAAGGTAGGCAGCCCTTTTCACATTGGCGGCATCCTCCGCTTCATAACCCAGCTCTTCTCCAATCAATGATGCTAGCTTTATCACTCTTTCCACTTTCGCGTAAAGGCTTCCCAATGTCTCGTGAAAAACAATGTTTTTCAGTTTTGGCACGTTGTCCGCAAGATTCTTTTTCAGATCTTCTGTGTAGAAAAATTCCGCATCCGCGAGGCGCGCCCTGAGCACTTTTTCATTTCCCTGGGCAACTATTTCAATATGCCTGGGCAATCCGTTTCTCACGGTAATGAATTTGGGAAGGAGATTTCCTTCCGCGTCAAGCACGGGGAAATACCTCTGGTGTTCCCGCATGGGAGTAATCAGCACTTCTTTAGGAAGAGCCAGGTACTTGTCTTCAAATTTTCCGCAGAGAGCAGTCGGATATTCCAGAAGCTGTGTCACTTCTTCCAGAAGCCCTTCGTCCTGCAGGGCATGACCGCCGTTGGCTTTGGCGGTTTCCCGAATCTGTTCCCGGATGACGCGTTTCCTTTCATCCTGGTCCACCATGACATAGTTTTCTTTCAGCTTGGCAATGTATTCACTGGGGTCGGCCAATTCCACCAGACCCTGTCCGAGAAAGCGATGGCTTCTCGTCGTCCGGCCGGCCTTCTCGCCTTCAATCTCCACCGGCAGAATCTCGTTTCCAAAAAGGGCCACCATCCAGCGGATGGGCCGGGCAAAACGCATATCCGAATCACCCCAGCGCATGGGCTTGGGAAAATACAGTTTATTGATAATAGCAAGGAGAATTCCGGGAAGCACCGATTGGGCAGCCTGTCCCACGCTTTTTCTGGTGGCAAAAACATATGCCCCGGCAGGTGTTTCTTTTAAAACCAGTTCACTTGGGTTCACTCCCTGTCCCCGGGCAAAACCCAGTGCCGCTTTGGTGGGATTGCCCCCACCGTCAAAAGCCGCTTTTTGGGACGGACCTTTGACCTCCTCCTCCAGGTCCCTCTGCTTTTCCGCGAGACCTTCCCCCAAAAGGGCAAGCCTCCTGGGTGTGCCGTAAACATTAATCCCGGAGAAATCCAGCCGGGAATCTTTCAGTGAGTTTTCGGCCAGTTCCTTTATCTGTTTTAACGCCGGTCCCATAAACCGGGCAGGTATTTCTTCAGTACCGATTTCAAATAACAGGTCTTTTGCCATCCCCCTACGCCCCCTTTACATCCATGGAATCTTTGTTGTCAACCGGAAGCCCCATCGTCTGCCGTTTTTTCGGATCTTTTATTAATGGGTAGCCCAGTTCCTCTCTCTGCTTCACATATCCTTGAGCGCAGAGACGGGCGAGAGTACGCACCCGGGCAATGAAGCTCTGACGTTCCGTGACGCTGATCGCTCCCCGGGCATCAAGAAGATTAAAGGTGTGGGAGCATTTCAGCACATAGTCATATGCCGGCTGCACCAAACCTTTTTCGATAACCCGTTTTGTTTCTTCTTCACACATATCGAACATCTTAAAGAGCATTGCTGTG
>JAQVYO010000183.1 GCA_028708585.1 Oscillospiraceae bacterium | reverse complement strand
CCCGCACCCGGGGAATTCCTCATCAGCTGGAAGTCATGGAGGGCAACACCGGAACCAATGGCTGGAAGATGCAAATTGTGCGGGAAGGAATTCCAACCATGGTGGTGAGCTTGCCTTTAAAATATATGCACAGCCCCGTGGAGACTCTGTCACTGGACGATCTGGAGTCGGTTGCGGCACTTCTGGCTGCCTTTGTGGAGTCTTTGGGGGAGGGAGGGGCTTTGAATGCTTGATCTTGTAAAAGAACTCTGTGCTTTAAGCGGAGTTTCCGGATGCGAGGATGATGTGCGGGAATATTTATCTTGCCGGGCGGCCCCCTTTGCTGACTCCATCCGCATAGACGCCATGGGTAACCTGATTGTATTCAAAAAAGGTGCCAGCGATTGCGGGAAAAGCATTCTGCTTACCGCGCACATGGATGAAGTGGGCATGATCATTCGCCGGATCACGGAGGAAGGGTTTTTAAAATTCGCGTTTATTGGCGGCGTAGACCGTCGAGTGGCCATTGGAAAACGGGTGCTGGTCGGTTCCTCCCGGATCCCCGGGGTGATCGGGCTGAAGGCATATCATCTGGTGAATGATGAAGAGGAAAAGCGGATCCCCAAACTGGATGAGTTTTATATCGATATCGGCGCGCCGAACCGAAAAATGGCGGAAACCCTTGTGTCGCCCGGTGATTTTGCCGCATTTGATACGGAGCAAACGGAATTCGGCAGCGGTTTTTTCCGGGCAAAAGCGATTGACGACCGGGCAGGCTGCGCTGTGCTGCTGCGCCTTCTGGAAACGCCCTTGCCTGTGGACTGCACATTTGCCTTTACGGTGCAGGAAGAAGTCGGCGCAAGAGGGGCGTTTGGGGCGGCCTTTTCGGTGAAACCGGACATTGCCTTGGTCGTGGAAAGCACCACAGCGGCAGATATTCCGCCCCTGGAGCCGTATAATCAGGTTTGTGTGCCTGGAAAGGGAGTGGTCATTCCATTTATGGATGGGGGAACCATTTATGATAAGGAGCTGTTGGCCCTGCTGACTGGTCTCGCCCGGCGCCGAGGCATACCGTGGCAGACCAAGCAGTATATTTCCGGCGGAACCGATGCCCAGGCGATTCAGCGCAGCCGGGCAGGGGTGCGCACAGCTGGCATTGCTCTGGCGGCCCGCTATCTGCATGCCCCGGCCAGTGTGATCTGCATTCAGGATCTGGAGCGGCTTTTTGATTTGGCTATGGAATTTCTAATTCATTTTGGGGAGGAAGCAAGGGATGCAATTTAATGAGACCTTAAAGGAACTGATCTTGGCCCGTTCGGTTTCTGGCAGCGAAGGGGAAATTGCGGCGCTCATCCGGAAACTTGCCGCCCCGATGGCCGATGAGATACAAATGGATGTTATGGGAAATTTAATTGCGCACCGGCGCGGGCCTGGACGGCGGATGATGGTAATGGCCCATATGGATTCCATCGGATTTATCGCCACCTATATATCGCCGGAAGGGATGATCCGCGTCGGCGCGGTGGGCGGTGTTTCGCCCGCGCAAGTTTTATATCAGCCGGTTGTGTTTCAAAACGGCGTAAAGGGTATTGTGTGCAAAGATGGGAAGGCCAGTTGGGAAAAACTGTCTGTGGGAGATCTCTATCTTGATATTGGCGCTGAAAACAGGGAAGAGGCTATGAAAATGGTGGAAATCGGGGATACCGCAACGTTTTTAGCGTCTTTGTTCCCGGCGGGCGGACGCGTGGTCGCCCCTTATTTGGACGACCGGATCGGATGCCTGGTTCTGCTGATGGCAATGAATCAAATGGGCAAGAGTGACAATGATATTTATTTTGTATTCAGCACGCAGGAGGAAGTGGGCCTTCGGGGCGCAAAGACTGCCGCTTGGGCCATCGAGCCGGAATATGCCCTGGCGGTGGATGTAACACCGGCCAAAGAGCCGGGCAATGCGGAAAAAGCCAAAGGCAGTACGGTCCTTGGAGGAGGCGCCGCCATTAAAGTAATGGACAAGTCGATCATTTGTCATCCGTCAATGGTGTCCCTTTTGAAAGATTTAGCCAGAGAACGGAATATTCCCGTTCAAATGGATGTGCTGAAATCCGGCGGAACCGACGCAGGCTCCATTCATGTAAGCCGTGGAGGGGTGATAACCGGCGGAATATCGGTTCCCATCCGCTATGCGCATACCCCATCTGAAATGGGAGATATGTGGGATGTTACTGCCGCGGTAGACCTTTTGATTGCATGCTTGGAACATCCGTTCTCCGCAGCAAATCTCAAATGAATGAGGGTTGGAAACGTTATATGGGGGGGATTTTTTTGGACAGTCAGGAAGAAACGGCAAATTATCTGGGACTATCAGACCGGGTTGTGCGGCTTTCCAGGCAGGCGGAATCCGGCCTGAAAGAGCAGTTTGATCAAGTGGATCAGATTGCGTTTTACAACAGTCAAAAAGTATTGTCGGCCTTTCAAAAACAGCGGGTGGCGGAAGGGTGCTTTGCCGGTACCACGGGTTATGGATACGACGACCGGGGAAGGGAAGTCCTGGAGGCGGTCTACGCTGACATTTTTCACACGGAAGATGCGTTGGTGCGCATTGGATTCGTAAACGGAACCCATGCCATTGCCACCGCGCTTTTTGGCGTTTTGCGGCCGGGGGATGTGCTTTTGTCCGCCACAGGAACACCTTATGATACTCTCCTGGGCGTGATCGGCATTCAGGGCGGAGGAAACGGTTCTCTCATGGATTTTGGTATTTCCTATCGGCAGGCGGAACTGACTGATTCGGGGGAGCCGAACCTAGGGGAAATTGCCAAGGCGGCATCCGATCCCCAGATAAAGGCCATATTGGTTTCCCGCTCCCGGGGGTATACCCAGCGACCGTCCCTTTCTGTCTCTCAAATTGGGGATATTTGCGCCCTGATAAAAAGGGTGAATCCCAAAGCGTACATTTTGGTAGACAATTGCTATGGTGAGTTTGTGGAGCCGCGGGAGCCAACCGACGTTGGAG
>JAQVYO010000182.1 GCA_028708585.1 Oscillospiraceae bacterium | reverse complement strand
AATTGGATAAATAAACCGACATGGGAGAAGCAAGCGCAAACGCATGAACGGGAGAACCAAAAAAAAGCATGTCATAATCATTGAGATCCATTCGGCTTTCCAGCCGCATGCCCTTAGAAAGCTTTTTTGTGCTCTCCACCGTCACCCGTTCCAATTGAACAAAGTGCCCGGCTTTTAATAACGCTTCCTCCAATCTCTGCGCTACAGAAAGAGTGTTGCCCGTCTGAGAATAAACAATAATGCCTATATTCATATAACTTCCTTCCTCCTGCCTTCCTTCAAAAATAAAGAAGCTTAATTTATGTTCCCAGCAGACGCCGCTGTTTTTATTTATTATAATACACAGACGATTTTTCGCATAGATCCGTTCTCCGCCATTTTTACATAACAGGCTGTAAAAAGCTGCCGTATCCCAGTCGATACGACAGCAACAGGTTTATCGAACAAGTGATTCCAAGAAAATGGAAACCAGCGGAACAATAATGCCCACCAGCGTTCCTACCGCCAGTTCGCCGATGGTGTGACGTTTCATTTTCATCCTGGCCCAATAGATCACTGGCAGGAGCAAAAGCAGATACCAAAACTGAAATTTGGAACAGTAGAGCAACAAAACCACCGGACCAATAAATCCACAGGCATGTCCGCTGGCTTTAATATGAAACAAGTTAAATAGCGTCAACGAAATTCCGGTAAAGAAATAGGTTAAAAAAATCAGCAGCGGCCCCCGGGGAGCATGAAACAAAAGCGCGAAGATCAGCCCCAATGTAAACCCGACCATCGCCATAATAAAAGCAAGTTTTCGCTCTCCTTCTCTCCCCCGCACCCGAACAGCCGGAATTATCTTTTCCAAACCATATGCCGAAAGAGGAACCAAGGTCAGGAAAAACAGCACGGCGGCATACCAAAACCATCCATCAAAGAAAGCCGCATCATAAAAAAACAAAATAGTCGCTACAATCAGTGCCATAACGGGAGCCAAAGTAATAACACTGATTGCATAAGCCGCCTTTTTCCCTTTCATAACACACCCCGTTCCCCGACGCTTTTTCCAGTTTCTTTTTAGCGGCTGATTTACCAAAATAAATTCATGCGCCATATACTTCCTTATGCCTTTTTTATATTATCACAATCAGAACCATCCTTCAAGGTTATTTCCTCATTCATCGCTGTTCAAAAAAACACCCGCGGCTGCCGGAGGGGCGTCAGGCAGCCGCGGATGTTTCACGGGCTTAAAGCGTGGCTCTATAAACACATCAAAATGGCGCCAAAATAAAAACGATTTAAGCGGTGCACGTTGCTTCACTTTCCGGCTCCAGTTCAGAAAAGAGCGTATCCTTCAGATAAAAAGTTCTTCCACATGCTTTATTAATGGATTCCCGATGGGATACGAACAAGCAAATCCTGTCTTTTGCAAATGCCTGTAAATGCTCCAGAAGCTCCTGCTCGGTCGCTTCATCCAGTGCGGACGTGGCCTCATCCAGCAACAGCAAGGGCGCGTTTCGCAGCAATGCCCGCGCAATGGCAATTCTCTGGGCCTGCCCTTCGGATAGGCCAACGCCTCTTTCTCCGATCTTGGTATTCCAGCCATCCGGCTGTTCCATAATAAAAGTGTAAATACAAGCCGCTTTCGCGCAGGCAACCAATTCATCCTTTGCAGCATCCAAGCGCCCATACCGTATGTTTTCCTCAATCGTCCCGGACAATAGGGTATTTCCCTGGGGCACATAAGAAAAATAGCGGCGCGTTTGAATACCCGCCGGGATGATATCTCCATTTTTAAAATTCAGGGAAACGCAGCCTGACGAAGGCTTCAGCAGCCCCAGTAAAATGCGAAACAAAGTGGTTTTCCCTTCTCCGGACGGACCGGCAATCATTGCAAATTCGCCTCGTTTTAAATTTAAATCCACATTTGTAAGCACTGCGTTTCTGCCATAGGAAAAGCAAAGATTCTGGATCGTCAGCCGATCCAGCTGGGGTTCGTCCGGCATATCCCCGGCAACAGCCCCACTCTCCGATTCATTTTGCAGTTCTTCAATAACCATAATGCGGCTTGCTGAAGCCAACGTGAAAAAAATACGCGGAAATGTCCGTGCCATTCCATGAAACGGAGACTGAATCTGCCCCACAAGCTGTAAAAATGCCGTCATCGTTCCGAAGGTGATAAAACCGGTGGACAGGCGATAGGCTCCCCAGCCAATGGCAAACAAATATCCCATCCAAAAACCCAGGGATAATCCCGTCCCTCCAATCACTGTAAATTTATTTTTCCTGATTTGAAGCCGGTTGTTTTCAAAAAGCGCCTTTTGATAGGTATCTACGCTGGTTTCTTCCCGGGTAAATGCTTTAATGACCAAAAGATTTTGCAGTGCTTCCTGAATAAACGAACGGGCCGCTGAATCACTTTCCTGGCAGCGGATATGCAGTTTCTTCACTTGTCTGCTGTAATATAGTCCAAATAATACCACTGCTGGCCCAATCATCAACGCAATCACCGCAAAAGTCGCATCAAACGTCAGTAAAACCACAAAGGCCGCGATAATCTGCGTGACGAGAGCCGCTAGGTTGGGCAGAATGTCGATGATCCCGCTGGAAACAATGCCAATATCGCTGGTGACCCGGGTCATCAGATCTCCGCTGTGAAAGCGGGTGATATCCTGAAAATCCTTTTGCAATATGGCCTCAAATAAATTCTTTTTCAAACGGGAATCCAATCCAACAGAAACCCTGACGCTCAGTAAGTTGCCGAACGCTTGCAGCGCCAGCTGCATTACAATAAGCCCAAACATCATCAAACAATCGCCCAGCAATTCGCTCTGATCCGATCCCATGGCAGTATCAATCACCGTACGGGAAGCAAGGGAAAACGCCACTCCGCAGAGGGAGATTATCATACTGAGAAAAACAAATAGAAGCAAATATATCCATATTTGCTTCGCATATTTTGCCATCCATTTGATTTCTTTGATATTTTTTTTCAATCTCATAGTCCAGCACCTTTTCTTATTACAGA
>JAQVYO010000181.1 GCA_028708585.1 Oscillospiraceae bacterium | reverse complement strand
AGTGTGCGTACGGATGGGCATTATCTGATTTTCAGCAAACCCGGCAAAATGGCGGTGAAAATCTCCGTGGTGGAATTTATGGACCTCGTCCTGTTTGACAGGACGACGCTTGAACAAAATGAGTACATAAGGGAATGAATGTCGGGGTCAAGTGGTCTGATGCCGCTGAATATGAAAGGAGAAAAATATCATGAAAAACTTATCCATCAGCAAGAAACTCATTGTCGGTTTCGGTATCGTACTTATTCTAATGCTCATAACAGCGGCTCTGTCCGCATACAGCATCAACAATATTGATCAGCAGACGCAGTCGTATGCGAAATATACGGTTCCCAATGCGGGATACCTTACCGATTTGAGAATGGATATGGAGGGTGCCAAGCAGAATATACTGCTGGCTGTCGTAGAAGATGATCCACAGGCTGCCAATGCAGCTCTGGAAAAGGCAAGCGCATACGGTGAAAAATTTTTGACAGCCCTTGATCTTTATTCCAAAAACCAGAGAAACAGCGACAGAGATGCGGATATCGAAAAAATAAAATCGATCGAAGCGAGCGTAACCGACATCAGGACGGAAATTTCCGGGCTGGTCGCCAACCCGTCGCAGGAAAACTCAGACAGAGCACTGCAATTGTATTTGGAGCAATATGAACCGACCTTATCGCAAATCACCGATATTTTGAATAATTTTTCCGATCTGGCCGAAGAGCGCGCCGCGGAGCAAAGCGTTGCCGCGACAAGCACCACAAACTTGGCTTGGATTTTGCTCATTGCCTCTTTTGCCGTATCTCTGCTGCTGACTGTTGTCATCGTCAACATGATCAGAAACTCCATTCTTGGTCCGGTCAAGGAAATTACAGGGGTTTACGATGAAATGGCAAAAGGCAATATGGGTGTCGAGATTGCGTATGAAAGCCGGGACGAGATGGGAATGATGGCCAAAAGCATCAATAAAACGAACGCCCTTCTCTCGTCGTACATACAAGATATCTCGGACAAGCTCAGATTGCTGTCACAGGGAGATATGCGCATTCATGTGGATATGGATTATGTTGGCGATTTTGCCGCCATCAAGCAGGAGATCGAGTATACAGTTTCAGCGCTGAATCATATCATGCTGACCATTAACATCGCTGCCGAGCAGGTCAGTACCGGAGCCGCTCAGGTTTCGAGCGGGGCCCAGGCCCTTGCGACAGGCTCCACCGAACAGGCTTCTTCAGTAGAAGAATTGAGCGCTTTCATCATAAAAATCGCCGAGGAGGCTGCGGAGAATTCTTCAAATGTCAAAACAGCGACGCAGCATGTTGAGCAGGCTCACGAGAACGTCAAGGAAGGCGCTGATCATATGAAACAGCTGACAGAAGCGATGGCGAATATCGGTTCCGCCTCCAATCAGATCACCAACATTACCAAGGTGATTGAGGATATCGCTTTCCAGACCAATATACTGGCACTGAACGCCGCAATTGAGGCCGCCCGCGCCGGCAATGCCGGAAAAGGGTTTGCAGTTGTCGCGGACGAGGTGCGCAACCTTGCCGCGAAATCCGCGGAAGCCGCCAAACAGACTGCGGAGCTGATTCAAGCATCAGTCGCCACCGTGAACGAGGGTTCACAAATCTCAACGCAGGCCGCACAGATTCTGCATACCGTCGAAGAGAAGACCACAATGGTAAATGAGATTATCAACAAAATCAATCAGGCCTCCGCCGATCAAGCCGCCTCGATTGAACAAATCAAGGTGGGGCTTAATCAGGTGTCCTCTGTAATACAGACCAACGCGGCTACCGCGGAAGAGAACTCCGCCACAAGCGAAGAAATGGCGGCGCAGGCTTCTACATTGCATGAGGAAGACAGTAAATTCCCACTGGATTCCGGTCACGGAAATAACACGCTTCCCTCTATCTCCTTGCTTAAGGAGTTACCTGAAACGAACGCAGAGCCGCACGAATCCGGTTCCGACACGGGGAAATATTGAGGCACTGATGAACCCTGCAACAAATGGAATCGACAAGACCGAGATCTCAACACTGAAACAATCGCTGTAAAATTGGATTTATCGGTTGCATTCTTGCAAAAGTATATTACATGCGGGAATGCAGCCGGTTTTCTGTAAACGGATATTTCTATCCGGATGCAACTACGGAGAAAGGATGGGAAACATGAGTGAGCGCTTTCCTCAACATAAACTTCACGATTTAGCGCAATACCTTCCGGAGGGATATACCTATCAAAAGCTCATAATGAACGATAAGGGTCAGGTGGAGGATTGTGTATTTCTTGATGCCAATCCCGCGTTTGGAACGCTTGCCGGAATAAAGAGTGAATCGATTATCGGAAAAAGAGCAACCGAAGTTTTCACCCAACTTAAAACAAGTAAATTTGACTGGATTTCTTTTCTGGAAAACGCCGTATTAAGCGGTAAAACGCAGGACATAACCCGATATGTCGATATTTTTGACCGTTGGTGCAGGATCATTGCCTATTCACCTGAGAATATGCATTGTGCAGTAATTTTCCAAGATAAAACAGCGGAGTTGCAGCCTACCGGAGAACCGGAACATTTAAAAAGCCTGCAAGCAATGTTTGACGCGCATACCGCCGTTATGCTGTTGATCGAGCCTTCAGCGGGCCAAATCGTTGACGCCAACCTCGCTGCCGGTACCTTTTACGGTTACACCCGAGAAGAACTGAAAAATATGTGTATCGAAGAAATCAGTCCGTCGTTTAAAGAAGAAATAAAAAGGCGACACCTTGAGGCTCGGAATCAGGAGCATCGGTATTTCCTTTTCCCCCACCGCCGGAAGAACGGGGAGATCCAGATGGTAGATGTATATTCCTCTCCGATTCAGTATGGGGATAAAACGCTGTGTTATATGATTATTTTTGATGTCACAAGCCGAGAAAAGTACAAAGAAGACCTTTCCCATAAAAAGGAGCTGTTGAGCATTACTCTGAGTTCCATCGGTGACGGAGTGGTCACCACAGACAAGGACGGCAAGATCACATCCCTGAACAAAGC
>JAQVYO010000036.1 GCA_028708585.1 Oscillospiraceae bacterium | reverse complement strand
CGTCAAAGCACAATACGCCGCTCCCTGTTCCGGCTTTGCGTTGAATGTAAGCCGCCGTTTTCTCCGGTGCGCCGCAGACCACCGTCACAGGCGCTTTGGGGGCATAGTGCCGGTATTTCATTCCAGGCGACTTTGGTTTTTCCCCCTCCGGCATGCTACCCCTCACGGCTTCGTCCACCTCCACCCGGCCCAAAACCTCCCGCAGCGCTTCCAGAGAAACGCCGCCGGGCCGCAGCAAGCGGGGAGGCCGGACCGTCAGGTCCACAATCGTGGACTCCACGCCCACGGAGCAGTCTCCTCCGTCCACAATGCCTTCGATCCTGCCGTTCCTATCCTCCATAACATGAGAAAACCGGGTGGGACTCGGCCTGCCGGAAAGGTTTCCAGACGGAGCGGCCACCGGAATACCGGCGGCAGACAGCAGCGCCTGAGCCACAGGATGGTTCGGGCAGCGCATCGCCACGCTGTTCAGCCCCGCGGTGGTCGCATCCGGCACAATGGGCCGCCGCTTCAGCACCATCGTCAGAGGCCCCGGCCAGAACCGCTTGGCCAGCACATAAGCGCAATCCGGGATTTCCATGCAGTAACGCTCCAGCTCTCCCGCGCCCGTAACGTGAAGAATCAGCGGATTGTCCGACGGGCGCCCCTTTGCCTCAAAAATGCGGCGCACCGCGCGTTCATTCAGCCCGTCGGCGCCAAGCCCATACACCGTTTCGGTGGGAAAGGCCACAAGCCCGCCCGCCCGCAAAATACCAGCGGCCGCAGCGATTTCCCCGCGCTGCCGCGCAGGATCCCCGATCTTGAATATTTGAGTTTCCATGTCGAAGCTTCCTTCGTATTTATTCCTCTTCCTGCGTCGTGCTCAGCTTTTCCGCCTGATCAGCGGTAACCAGCGCATCCACAAGCTCATCCAAATCGCCGTCCATCACAGCGTCCAGTTTATACAGCGTAAGGCCGATCCGGTGATCGGTCACTCTCCCCTGGGGGAAATTGTAGGTACGGATGCGCTCATTGCGCATCCCCGTCCCCACTTGGCTTTTTCGCTGTGCCGCAATCTCGGAGCTTTGTTTTTCCTTTTCCATTTCCAAAAGCTTGGACCTTAAAATTTTCATGGCTCGATCCCGGTTTTTATACTGGCTGCGCTCATCCTGGCATTCTACCACAAGGCCTGTGGGCAGATGGGTAATACGAATGGCGCTTTCGGTTTTATTCACATGCTGACCGCCCGCGCCGGAAGAACGGAAGGTGTCTACCTGCAAATCACCGGGATTCAGTTCAAGCTCCACATCCTCCGCTTCCGGCAGGACCGCCACGGTAACGGTAGACGTATGAACCCGCCCGGAGGATTCCGTATCCGGAACACGCTGCACCCGATGAACGCCGCTTTCAAATTTCATGCGGGAATAGGCCCCCTCGCCTTCGATCAAAAAGCTCAGCTCTTTCGCGCCTCCCAGTTCCGTTTCGTTTAAATTGAGCAGTTCGATCTTCCATCGGCGGCGCTCCGCATACATACTGTACATGCGAAAGAGAGAATGGGCAAATAAGGCGGCTTCCTCACCGCCCGCACCCCCGCGGATTTCCACGATCACATTCTTGCTGTCGTTTGGGTCGGTGGGAAGCAAAAGAAGCTTCAGCTCTTCTTGCAGGCGGCTCATTTCACTCCGCGCGGCGTTCAGTTCCTCCTGCACCATCTGGTGAAAGTCCGGCTCCAGATGGGTTTCCAGGAGGGATTTCGCCTCCTCGGCGTCTTCTTCCGCTTTCCGAAACGCCCGGTATGATTCTATAATTTTGCTCAGCTCTTTTTGCTCCCTGCTGATCTTTGCCACCTTTTCCGGGTCGGTATATACCTCCGGAAGGGAAAGCCTGTTCTGAAGCTCGGTATAATGCTCTTCAATTTGCTTTAGCTTTTCCAGCATATAAATGCCCCTTTATTGCCGTTTCACTTTATTTTTCATTTTATCATGCCCGGACAGTTCTGTAAAGTCCCAGCAATTTACCCATTGTTTTCTACAGGGCAGCTCATTTTGGCTCCTTTCCAATTTGGCCGCCGGAAGAAGACTCCGACCCAATCATCCTCCACACAGAATATCTTTGGCCAGCCCAAACGCTTCCCGCACAAAATAATTGATTTTCAACCAGACATAGGGCGTTTTTGCCGCGATGCCCATGACATGCATCCCATTTTGGGATGCCAAAAACTTGGCACGGCACAGGTGAAACTCGTTGGTTACCAAGGCAACGGCGAGGTTCCCCGGGTCGATCCCTTTTTGTATCAGAAGCGCCTTCGCATAGCGCAGGTTTTCTTCGGTGGAATTTGCCTCTGGCTCCACATAGATACGGCCGGAGGCAACGCCTCTTTTCATTAAATATTCCCGCATTGCTTCCGCTTCCGAACGATTTTCGCCCGCCCCCTGACTGCCTGTAACAATAACGGGGAGGTCTGGACATTCGTTTAAATAAAAAAGAGCGGTATCGAGCCTGCTTTTCAGAATGGGAGAGGGATCCGGCCCGTAAAGCCCCGCGCCCAGAACGATCATACAGCTGGTAGCTCCATTCCGGTCAGTGTGGGCTTCGGAAAGAATCAAGCCTTCCAAAACGGAAAAGAGAACAACTCCCGCAACCAAAAGGACCAGATATATCCGCTTGGCAACCCGCACACCCCGAAGGTTTTTCCTTTTTTCCAGCAGATCCAGCATAAGATAAACCACAACCAGAACGGCAAGCCCCTCTAAAAAGGCAAAGGAAAACCGCATTCCGGCAACAGCAGAACGCAAGGCAAATCCAATCAGCGCCAGGACTGCCGCCCAAGCAAGCAGAATTTTTTGCGTCTTGTTCATGACGATTCCTCTTTCGCGGATGCCAAAATTTCCCATTGATGATAAAGCTCACCCAGCTTCCGGACAAGATTTTCTTGTTCCTCATACAAATCGTTCAGCCGCTCATAGTCGCTGGCCTTGGCCTCCATATCCGCTTCCAGCTCCCTCTTTTTTTGTTCCGCGCCCGCGATTTCCCGCTCCAGCGCCGCCAGGCGCTTTTCCAGAGATCCCTCTTTTTTCTTTTTGGGAGCCTTCTTGCGCACGGTCTCCCGCCGCACCTGCTCCTTTCGCTCTTCCTGCTCCAAGGCCGCCCGGTACCGGTCGAAACCGCCCTTAAAGTCCCGGATGCTCCCGTCCCCCAGCTCCCAGATGCGATCTGCAAAGCGCCGAATGAAATACCGGTCGTGGGAAACGAAAATCAATGCCCCGTCATATTCCTCCACCGCTTCTTCCATCCATTCCCGGGAGGAAAGGTCCAGGTGATTGGTGGGTTCGTCCAAAATCAGCAAATTAATGTTATCATCCATCAGCATACACAGACGCAGGCGGGATTTTTCCCCGCCGGAAAGGGCGGAAACTGTCTTAAACACATCTTCTCCCTGAAACCAAAACGCTCCCAGGCGATCCCGGGCGCTTTGGTGGGTGCAGTTTTCTTCATAGATCATGGTATCCACGAGCGTGCGCTCCGGATGAGAAAAAGAAACCACCTGGGGCAGATATCCCCATTTTACCGTTGGCCCCATGGTTACCTGTCCCTGATCGGGCGCACATTCTCCCAGCAAAATCCGAAGCAGAGTGGTCTTCCCGGTTCCATTGTCCCCCAGAATGGCAATCCGTTCCCCTTTGGCCACTTCCAGCCCCACGTTCTCAAACAGCAGTCTGCCGCCAAAAGATTTCTTCAGATTTCGGGCAGTCAGCACTTCATCGCCGTGGAATTCTTTTTCTCCGAATCGGGCTTTCATTACCCGCCGCGTCTGGGGCCGCTCGGTCTGTCTGAGCCGTTCTATGCGGCGCTCCATTGCAAACGCCCGCTTTTGCAGCCGCTGGTTTTGGATTCCCCAGCCATGCAGGCGTTCCGCCGAGACGGAAAGCTGGGCAATTTTCGCCTGCTCTTTTTCATATCGCTTTTGCTGTTCGGCGAAACGCGCCTTTTTCTCCTGCACATAAAAACTGTAATTCCCGCTGTAAAATTCCGCGCGGCCGTCTTTCAGCTCAATCACTCTGGAAACCACTTTGTCCAGAAAATACCGGTCATGGGAAATGGCCAAAACAGTGCCCTGAAAATGCAGGAGATAATCCTCCAGCCACTCGGTGGAATGCAGATCCAGATGGTTGGTTGGCTCGTCCAGCAAAAGGATATCCGTATCCTCCAAAATCAGCCGTCCCAGGTTTACCCTGGTCTTTTCCCCGCCGGAAAGCGAGGAAAAAAGCTGCGTTCTCATGTTTTGAGAAATGCTGAGGCCGGCAGCCACTTTATTAAGCTGTGTTTCCAGCTGGTAGCCTCCCGACCGCTCAAAAGCATCGGAAACAGCACCGTATCGTTTCAAAAGCTGAGGCGAAGCGTCTTGCTCCATTTTCCGCGTCAGCTCTTCCATTTCCCTTTGCATAACCTCGACTCGCTCAAAAGCAGACCGCAGAACATCCTCAACGGTATACTCCGGAGGGTAAACCGGAATCTGGGAAACAAGCCCCAGCCTTCGCCCATGCGCCAACTCCACCCGCCCCGCGTCATAGTCCAACTCACCGGTGAGAATGCGAAACAACGTCGTCTTCCCCGCGCCGTTTTGACCAAGCAGGCCAACCCGCTCGCCGGCATAGATCTGAAAACTGAGATGGTCCAGTATGTTTTTTTCCTGATCGAAAGCCTTGGTCAGCTCTGAAATCGAAATATCCGTCATTGATCTTACTCCTGCTGTTGCATTTTTGATAAATACAGGTATAATGGCTGTGAAAGGAGGGCGTAAAATGGAAACCCTCTATTTTAAAGACAATCAATTACATCTTTTGAACCAGACTTTACTGCCCATCCAGGAAGTCTTTGAAGCGTATACCGATTACCGGGAGGTTGCAAAAGCCATTCGCCGCATGGTGGTGCGGGGCGCTCCCGCCATCGGCATTGCCGCAGCCTACGCCTATGTGCTGGCGGCATTGGAGTATCAGGGCCTGTCTCAGGACGCCTTTGCTTCATCCATGAGTACAGCCGCCCAGACGCTGGCAGACGCTCGCCCCACTGCCGTCAACTTGTTCTGGGCCATCCACCGCATGGAGCGCAGGCTGCAAAGTCTTCCGGAAACGAGCGGCGCACCCCGCGCTTTGCTGGAAGAAGCCAAAAAAATTCACCGGGAAGATGTGGAGATGAACCGGCAGATGGGGCAATTGGGCGCAAAAGCCGTCCCCTGGAACGCCGGCATTTTGACCCACTGCAACGCCGGCGCCCTGGCAACCGGCGGGTACGGCACCGCCTTGGGCGTGATTCGGGCCGCCCATGCGGAAGGCAAGGTCCAAATGGTCTATGCGGATGAAACCCGCCCGCTGCTCCAGGGGGCAAGGCTCACCGCTTATGAACTGACGCGCTCCCATATTCCCGTCACCCTGATTACCGACAGCATGGCAGGCGCGCTGATGGCCGCCGGGAAAATAGACATGGTGGTCCTCGGCTGCGACCGGATGGCCGCCAACGGAGACTTTGCCAACAAGATCGGCACATACTCGGTTGCTGTTCTGGCCAAACACCATGGAATTCCCTTTTACACCGCTCTGCCCGTCTCTTCCATTGACAGGAGCATTGCGGACGGCAGCAAAATCGTCATTGAAGAGCGCCCGCCGGAAGAAGTCTTGGGCTTTGGCGGGATACAGACGGCGCCCGCCGGGGTAAGCGTCTGCAATCCCGCTTTCGATGTGACGCCCCACAGCCTTTTAACCGGCATCATCACCGACCGGGGCATCCTCTACCCGCCTTTCCGGGAACGGCTGCGGGACATCTGTTCTGAAATCCTGTAAGCAAGCGCTCTTGTAGAAAACGGCGTTCAGAAACCCTTGCCGGCAGATCGTTTTGCATCGGTTTTGCGCCCAACCCGACTTCTATATAAAAACCGGCCGGCCCTGAGAGGCTTCGGCCGGTTTTTTGCAGCGTTTTACCCCAAAGGTCAAAGTGCTTATGGCTTCGCGGGAGCGGTAAGTTCCTTCAAACGGGAAATGAGAACTTCAAAGGCCATTCCCCTGGAAGCCTTGACCAAAAAGGTACTGTCTTTTTGCAGCAGACGCTCCAAAATGGGCAGCGCCTCTTCCTTGGTTGCACAATAATAAGCTTGCGGAACGCCCGCATCCAGCGCCGCGTCATAAATATGCTTTGCCAAAGGCCCCGCAGCCACAAGGCAGTCAATTTCCTTTTTGCCCAAATATTCTCCGATTCCTCTGTGAAGAGCGGGGGCCAGAGCACCCAGCTCAAACATATCCCCCAAAACGGCAATCTTATGCTTTCCCCGGGTCTGAGACAAGACTTCTACCGCCGCGCGCATGGATTGAGGATTGGCATTGTAAACATCATCCAGGATAGTAATGTTGTCCGCCCGGTGCAGGATGTTCATCCGCATTTTGGTGGGAGAAAAATCCGAAATACCCTGAAGGATTTCTTCCGTGGTCATCCCGAAATACTCGCCCGCCGCCGCAGCCATCAGCACCGGATAAATCATATGGTCGCCCAAGGCGGGGATCTGGACGTTGTCCTTCATATGGGGCGTCTCAATCGTGCAGAACGTGTGGCTTTTCCCATCGTTTTGAATATTCAGCGCCCGGTAGGCGTTTCTCTCGCCTTTTCCACACCAGATGGTTTCCATGGAAAGCGCACCCTCCAAGGAGCGCAGCAACAGGTCGTCGCCATTTAAGATGGCAAGGCCGCCAGGCCTCATATGGTTGAAAATTTCACACTTTGCCTTAAAAATATTTTCTCTGCTGCCAAGAAACTCGATGTGCGAATCCCCGATATTCGTAATCACCGCCACATCCGGCTCCACAATTTTACTGAGATAATCGATCTCCCCCAAACTGCTCATGCCCATTTCCAGAATGGCGCATTGGTGGGAGGAATTCAGCTTCAAAAGGGTCAAAGGAAGACCAACCTCATTGTTGAAATTCCCTTCCGTCTTCAGCACTTTATATTTAACTCCAAGCACGGCGGCCAACATATCCTTGGTGGTGGTTTTTCCAACGCTTCCGGTGACGCCGATATAGCGGATCTTAAACTTCTGCCTGTAGTAGCTTGCCAGATCCCGCAGCGCCCGCTGGGTGTTGCTCACCTGAATATAAAATTTTCCGGGCAGATATCGGTCCCGTTCCCGAGCGGTAAAGACGCCTGCCGCGCCGGCCTCCAATGCGTCCTCAATAAATGCGTGCCCATCAAATCGTTCTCCGATGAGCGGTACAAAAAGGGCGCCGGGGTGGATGTTCCGGCTGTCCGTATTCACTTTGGAAACGGTGGCGTCCAGGTCTGAAAAGTCGCCCAGGAGGCGCCCCTTTACAGCGTTTAATATCTCTCCGATGGTGACCGGTTCCATGTTCTTCTATCCTTTCCCCGGCGTTCCGCGCAGTTTCAAAGACGCCTTGATGATGTATTCGCAAAGGTCTCCATAGGAAATGCCTACAACAGCCGCTTCCTGAGGTAGAAGGCTGGTGGGCGTCATGCCGGGCAGTGTATTTACTTCCAAAAACCAAGGTTCGTCCAATTCATCCAGTATAAAATCGGAGCGTGAGTAGACGTTCAGCCCCAAAATTCGGTGTACCGCAAGGGCAGCGGCTCTCATTTTTTCTTCCGCCGCGGCCGGAATGTCCGCCGGGCAGATTTCCGTTGTGGCCCCCGGCTGATATTTGTTCCTATAATCGTAAAAACCTTCCTTGGGGATAATTTCAATGGAAGGCAGACTTCGATCCTCCAAAACACCCAACGAAAACTCTCTTCCTGTGATATACTGCTCCAAAATCACTTGATTCCCAAATTGCAGCGCCTCTTTCAGCGCGGCAACCAGATCCGGACGCGTATGAGGAAGATAAACGCCAATGCTGGAACCACCGCCCGGAATTTTGACGGCGCAAGGCAAGGCGGTTTCGGAAGCCAGCCCTTCAATATCGTTTTCGCCGTAAGTAAACGTGCGCCAGGCGGGCGTTTTCACCCCGCCGGCGGCGGCAAGCCGCTTGGTCAAGCCCTTATCCATGGCAATGGCGGAACCCAAATAACCCGACCCGGTATAGGGAATGCCCATCAGGTCAAACGCAGCTTGCAGTTTCCCATCCTCCCCACACTGTCCGTGAAGAGCGATAAAGACCAAGTCGGCCATGGCGCAAAGGGCAAGCACACCCGGACCGAAAAAGTTCTTCCCGCCGTCCTCCCGCAATGCACGTATCTGATCCAGATCCGGCGCAGCCGCCTCGATTGTCCCCCCCGGAAGGGGCGGCAGGGTATCAAACAGCCTCTGCAAATCCGTTTCTTCCAGTCCCAAAAAAGCGTCCGCCAGCACAGCGCGGTGCCCATGCTCCCGAAGCGTCCGGCAGACCAGCGCCCCCGTAGACAAAGACACATTCCTCTCGGTGCTGATCCCGCCGGCCAAGACAACAATTTTCATAAATACACGATTCCTTTCCTGCCAAGATAAGGACAGTCCGTTTCAACGAGTAACAAGTCATGCATAATAAGCGCATGATAATGGATGATTATAACATATTTTGCGCAAAAGCTCAACCGGAACTTCCTTTGACGCAATGCGCGTGCTCTCTGTCAAAAAATCTTTTCTATGAACTATATGCACCCTCCGGCTCATCCCATTCAAGCCGCCGGAAGAAACAAAATTGTTTTTCTCCTCACCACAAACCGGGAGCCTGAAATCGACCGCCAAAGCAGCCGGTTTCAGGCTCTCGTTCATTTTATGAATCATGGGATGCCATTATATCTTGAAGGCGCGCAATTATTTAATGGTAATCAGCAACTGACCACCCTTAACGGTGTCGCCTTCGCTGACATGTATTTGATCCACCACACCGGCCAACCGGGACATTACGGAAGTTTCCATCTTCATGGCCTCAATCACCGCAACCACCTGGTTCGGCTCCACCGTATCCCCTATCTTCACCTTGATCTTGCTGACCGCCCCGGGGATGGAAGCGCCGATCTGGCTCTTATCCTCCGGGTCTACCATCGGCACCTGCTTAATGGAGCCGGCTGAGGCAGCATCCGGGACGGCAACCTCCCGGCGGATACCATTGAGTTCAAAGTGAACATTCCTGGTGCCATCCTCGTTGAGATCTCCAAGACCCAGATATTTGATAATCAAAGTCTTGCCGTCTTCAATATTGACTTTATTGGTCTCTCCCAAAGCCAAACCATGGAAGAACACATGGCTTCCCAGACTGGTAATATACCCATATTCCCGGCGGCTTTTGAAGTAGTCCTCCATCACCTTGGGATAGAGGCAATAACTGAGAATATCGCGCCAGCTGGCCTTGGGCTGGATTTTCTCCACTCGTTTCCGCATCTCTTCAAAATCAACCGGCGGCAATTCCTCGCCGGGTCTTCCAGTCAGAGGTTTTTCCCCCTTCAGAACCACCCGCTGCAACTCTTTGGGAAAGCCCCAGGAGGGCTGGCCCATCATGCCCTTGAAATAGGTAACCGCAGAGTCGGGGAATGCCAAAGCTTCGCCGTGCTCCACAATGTTCTCAGGGGTCAGATTGTTCTGAGTCATAAAGATGGCAAGGTCGCCCACCATCTTGGAAGAAGGAGTCACCTTGACGATATCGCCCAGCATATCGTTGACCACTTTATAGTTTTCTTTGACTTCCTGGAATCTGTGGCCCAGGCCCAGGCTCTCCACCTGCGGCTTGAGGTTGGTATACTGTCCGCCAGGCATCTCGTACCGGTAGATATCGGTGGCCGGGCTTTTAAGCCCGGATTCAAAAATATCATACCGTTCTCTTACATCCTGCCAGTAATCTGCCAGATGCTGAAGTTGATCCAGATCCAAGCCGGTATCCCGTTCCTGCCCCTGCAGGGCAGCCACAACGGCATTCATGGAGGGCTGGCTGGTCAGCGAAGACATGCTGGAAATGGCCAGGTCCGCAATATCCGCGCCGGCTTCCGCCGCTAAAAGGCAGGTTGCGACCTGGTTGCCGCTGGTATTATGGGTGTGCAGCTGGACGGGGATGCCGATCTCTTCCTTCAAGGCCTTCACCAGTTGTTTGGCCGCATAAGGCTTTAAGAGGCCAGACATATCTTTAATGGCCAAAATGTGAGCGCCGCGGCGTTCCAGCTCCTTGGCCATATCCACATAATATTTCAGCGTATATTTGTCCCGCTTAGGATCCAAAATGTCACCGGTGTAGCAGATGGCGGCTTCGCAGATCTTGCCGCTGTTCAGCACTTCATCCATCGCGACTTCCATGCCGGGGATCCAGTTGAGGGAGTCGAAAATACGGAACACGTCAATTCCGCTGCGGGCGGATTCGCGGATGAATTCGCGAATTAAGTTATCGGGATAGTTGGTGTAGCCCACGGCATTGGCGCCCCGCAGCAGCATCTGCAGGAGCACATTGGGCACTTTTTCCCGAATCAAGTCCAGCCGCTCCCAAGGATCTTCGTGCAGGAACCGGTAAGCCACGTCAAAGGTGGCGCCGCCCCACATTTCAAAGGAAAACGCATCGGCCAGAATTTCCGAGGTGCTTTCCATACATTTCAAAATATCCCGGGTACGCACTCTCGTTGCCAGCAAAGACTGATGCGCATCCCGGAAAGTGGTGTCGCAGACCAAAAGCTTTTTCTGGTCCATCACCCATTTTTTGACCGCGTCGGGGCCTTCTTTGTCCAACAGCTGCTTGAGGCCGGGCCGCGGGTTTCCTTTTACCGGCGGGAATCGCGGCGTTTCATAGAGCTTATGCATGCCGCTGGGTTCCTTCACCACAATGTTGGCGATGTACCTGAGCATCTTCGTGGCGCGGTCCTTGGATTCGGTGATCTCAAAAAGCTCCGGGGTGTTATCAATAAACTTGGTATGGCAGGCGCCCGCCCGGAAAGCAGGATGCTGCAAAATGTTATCCAAAAACGCAATATTGGTTTTTACGCCGCGGATGTGCATCTCTTTGAGCGCCCGGGCCGCTTTGCTGCACACCGATTCAAAGGTCCGGTCCCAAGTGGTAACTTTCACCAACAGGCTGTCATAATAAGGGGAAATGACAGCGCCCACGGCTGTGTTGGCGCTGTCCAGGCGGACGCCGAATCCGC
Organism: Oscillospiraceae bacterium; assembly: GCA_028708585.1. Classification (GTDB taxonomy): domain Bacteria; phylum Bacillota; class Clostridia; order Oscillospirales; family Oscillospiraceae; genus RGIG529. The sequence goes on along the minus strand of JAQVYO010000036.1, from coordinate 1,637 downwards.
CGCTGGACCGGTAGGCAGTAATCTTGCCGGTGTCGGGTGCAAAATTGTTGGCGGGATCTTCCGTGGTCACGCGGCACTGGATGGCATAACCGTTCATCGGCACATCCTCCTGCCGCGCAAGGCCAATCTCCGGGCTGTCGAGGGCATATCCTTCCGCAATCAAAATCTGGGTGCGCACCAAATCTACGCCGGTGATCATTTCGGTAACGGTATGCTCCACCTGAATCCGGGGATTCATCTCAATGAAATAGTGGTTACCGCTTTTATCCACCAAGAACTCAATCGTGCCCGCATTGACATAGCCAACCGACTTCGCAATCTTTACCGCATCCTCATAAAGGCGGTTCCTAACTTCCTGGGGAACTGAGAAAGCAGGAGCAAATTCGACCACCTTCTGATACCGGCGCTGCAAGGAGCAGTCTCGTTCGTACAGATGCAGGACATTCCCGTATTGATCGGCTAAAATCTGCACTTCTACATGCTTCGGCTCCACCAGAAACTTTTCAATAAAAATATCGTCGTTTCCAAATGCTTTTTTCGCTTCGCTTTTGACCAGGTCAAACGCCGGCTCTACTTCCTCGGCGGAGTTGCAAAGGCGCATGCCCCTGCCGCCGCCGCCGGCCGCCGCCTTTAAAATGACAGGGAACCCAAAGCTGACGGCTTTTTCCAGTGCCTCTTCCCTGCTTTTCAGTGGCTCTTTGGTTCCGGGAATGGTGGGCACGCCGCATTTTTGTGCAATGCTCTTGGCATTTAACTTGTCGCCCATCTGTTCCAGCACATGAGAAGGCGGCCCGACGAAAACAATGCCCTCCGCTTCGCAGGCTCTCGCAAAATCAGCGTTTTCCGACAAGAATCCATATCCGGGATGGATTGCGTCCACTCCCCTGCGTTTTGCCAGGTCCAAAATCAGATCAATGTCTAAATAAGCGCCCAGAGGACTCTTGTTTTCCCCAATGAGATAGGATTCGTCCGCCTGGATGCGGAACGTGTTGTATGTATCCTCGTTGGAATACATTGCAACGGTCTGAAGGCCCAAATCATGACAGGCGCGAAAAATACGCACGGCGATTTCACTTCTGTTAGCCGCTAGAACTTTTTTAAACAATTTTTGTTCCATATTGGAAAAAATCTCCCTCCTTTTTTATAAGGCCGCTACAGTTGCCTCTCCTTTGGACAGCGCTTTCTATATAATATCACATTCTTTATCCAGTTTAATTATATCCTGTGGGTGTTTTTTTTGCAACACGTTCCCTATGATTTTTGCTTTTTGGCAAGTAATACAGCATAAACTTTCTTTTTTCATGAACCCTTGTTCAAAAGCACAAAGCTTCCCTGCCAAAATGAAAACGGCGCATTCCGTCTGTCTTCCCCTCTTCCAGAACCCGGCAGCCGATCGGAAAAAGCCCCTTCTTTCTTTCCCTTTTGCATTTTCTCTTTTTCTATAGTAATATGAGGAAGAAAAAAACATCCAAGGAGTGAAGGGGTTGAATCAGCTGGAATCCAGCGTTCGTTTTATCAAAGGAATTGGGGCAGAGAAGGCGAAAACGCTTTCCAAGCTGGGCATTCAAACCGTCTATGACCTGATCTCCTATTTTCCGCAAAGATATGAGGACCGGACGCAGTTTAAAAGCATTTCC
>JAQVYO010000180.1 GCA_028708585.1 Oscillospiraceae bacterium | reverse complement strand
AAAAGGTTACATTCTTTGTTGGCGAAAACGGCACCGGGAAATCCACTCTTCTGGAGGCGATTGCCGTTGCCTGCGGTTTTAACGCCGAGGGCGGGACGAGGAATTTCAATTTTGCCACCGAGGAGACTCACTCGGATTTGTGCCGATATCTGACCGTCTGTAAAGGCGTTAAAAGGCCAAAGGACGGCTTTTTTCTGCGTGCCGAAAGCTTCTATAACGTTGCCTCTGAAATTGACAAGCTGGATCAAATCAGTCCGCTTATAGATTATTATGGGGGAAAGTCGCTGCACAAGCAATCCCACGGAGAAAGCTTTATGTCGCTTGTTTTAAACCGGTTCGGGGGAAATGGCATCTACATTCTGGACGAACCGGAGGCAGCTTTGTCTCCATCCCGGCAGATGACGCTGCTGGCCGCCATCGATTCTCTGGTCAAAGACGATTCGCAGTTTATCATCGCGACCCATTCTCCCATTCTGATGGCCTATCCGGACGCCGACATATTTGTGCTGACAGACGACGATATCCGCCTGACGCCCTATGAGGAAACGGAGCACTATACCCTGACGAAACAGTTTTTAAATAACCCCCATAAGATGCTAAGATACCTGCTGGAGGATAACCCGGAACAATAGGAGCTTCTTAATAATCAGATATTATATGGAATGAGCAACTGCAAATTTGCGGTTGCTTTTTTTGTTGAACGGAGTTGGAACTTTGAAGGATTTTCGACCCCGGATTCGTCCGACCCGACGAGCCAGGTTTCCACTGCTTCCCGCGCAAAAGGAATGCCGGTAAAGGACAGAAATTACGCCAAGCTCTCCCACATAAATACATAAAAAAGGGCTATGTAAGTTTGAAAGAACAAACCACATAACCCTTTGTATTATTAGTTTTGGCGGGAACGTGTGCGAATCGAACACACCAGACGCAGGATCGCTACGTCACGACTGGATTTGAAGTCCAGGCCGGCCACCAGGCCAGATCCGCTCCCTTTAGCGTTAGTATTTCTGGGCTGATTTGCTGTCCGTTAATAAAAAGATCAATTGGTCCTGCAGCAATTGCCGAACCAGGCAAGAATAAGAATAAAATCATTTAAACTAAAATAACTGTCATTTTTTTTCATTTGTTTTTTTGTCTCTCCCATAGGTTTTTACTTTACTTCTACAAACTTAAATCCTTTATATATGCACTGGTAAAAAGAAAGACCCCTGATGAGGTCTTCAGAAAATTTCCTGATTCGGTAAAATCCATTAACCGGATGAAACACCTGCCGCGCAAATATTTTGAAGCATACTTGCTAAAATTAAAAGCTGTTCATCCGCCTAGATAGGCCTTGCGGATCTCATCGCTCTCGGACAGTTCCTGGCCGGTGCCAGATATTGAGATGGAGCCAGTCTCCAGCACATAGGCTCTATCAGCGATAGATAGGGCCATCTGGGCATTCTGCTCAACAAGAAGTACAGTGGTTCCAGCCTTGTTCATCTCCAGGATAGTGGAGAATATTTGCTCCACCAAAAGTGGCGCAAGACCCATGGAGGGCTCATCCAGCATCAGAAGTTTGGGCTTGCTCATGAGTGCCCTGCCTATGGCCAGCATCTGCTGCTCACCTCCGGAGAGTGTGCCCGCAACCTGCCAGCGGCGTTCCAAAAGCCGCGGAAACAGAACATAGACTTTTTCCAATTCAGCCCCGATTTCATCAGAGGGACGGGTATATGCGCCCATCTCCAGATTTTCCTGGACGGTCATCTGCAGGAAAATGCGCCGACCTTCCGGGACATGAGCCAGGCCACGTTCCACGATCTTATGGGGAGCTGTGGAAATGATATTCTCTCCCAAAAAATAAATTTCGCCGGTCTTGGGGCGCAGCAAGCCGGAAATGGTTTTCAGAACTGTGCTTTTTCCGGCACCGTTGGCTCCTATCAAGGTCACTATCTCGCCTTCATTGACCTCTAAGGAAATACCCTTTATGGCATGTATAGCGCCGTAAAAGACATTTATATCATCGACTTTCAACATTGCAATCCACCCTCCCTCTTCTTACCCAAATATGCTTCGATGACCTGAGGGTTGTTTCGGATCGCGCTTGGAGTACCTTTGGCGATTATCTTTCCAAAATTAAGCACGCATATTCCTTCGCATATACCCATAACCAGATTCATGTCGTGTTCTATGAGCATAATTGCGATCTGGAATGTATTGCGAATTTTTACGATATTCTCCATTAATTCTGCGGTCTCAGAGGGATTCATCCCAGCGGCAGGTTCATCCAGGAGCAACAGCAATGGCTTTGTAGCTAAAGCGCGGACTATCTCAAGCCTGCGTTGGGCACCATAGGGCAGGGACCCCGCCTTTTTCCCCGCCAAGCTCTGCATATCGAAGATGGACAAAAGCTCCATGGCCCGCTCATGGGCCCGCTTTTCGCCCTTCCAGTAAGAGGGAAGACGGAAGATGCCGTTCCACATACCGTAATTGATATGATTATGCATGCCAAGCTTTACATTATCCTCAACCGATAGATTCGAGAAAAGTCGTATGTTTTGAAAAGTCCGAGCAATCCCGGCTTTGTTAATTTTTACAGTAGTCATGTTATGCGTATCACGGCCATCCAGCAGGAAGGTGCCGCGGGTAGGCCGATAGACTTTGGTGAGCAGGTTGAACACAGTAGTCTTTCCTGCGCCGTTGGGGCCAATGAGCCCGGCAATTTCAGTACGTCCGATGGCCATGTTGAAACCGTTAACAGCCGTTAGTCCGCCAAAGTCGATACCCAGGTCGCGAGCTTCCAGCACCGGCATCATGTCCACGTCAGGCTCAGGAACAATGTTTGTGGAGTGCACGGGACCCATCATTGTCTCAGGTTTTTTAGCTTTGTCCATTTTCCGCACCCTTCCTTCCTTTCCTAAAATTCTTTGGAAGTAATCTGTCACATAAATTGCGTAAATGGCCTTTAAAAACATCGTTATTAGTTGCAAGCATTATCAAGATGAGAACGATTGCATATAGAAGCATACGGTAGCTGTTAAACTGACGCAGCATCTCGGGAAGTATGGTGAGTACGGTGGCGGCGATGATAGAA
>JAQVYO010000179.1 GCA_028708585.1 Oscillospiraceae bacterium | reverse complement strand
CTTCCCGGGCAAACAGGTTGGAAACAGCGCCGATGCTTTCCGGGGTGCAGATCGGTTTTCCACAGTCGGCACAATAAAACACGGGGATGGGAAGACCCCAGTGGCGCTGCCGGGAAATACACCATTCCGCCCGCTCCCGGATCATGGAGACCATTCGGTCATGTCCCCATTCCGGCAGCCAGGTGATTCCGGCGCAGGCGGCCGCCGCTTCTTCTTTGAAATCTTCCACCGAGCAGAACCATTGGTCGGTGGCCCGGTAGATAATGGGATTTTTGCAGCGCCAGCAGTGAGGATACTGGTGGGTGATGGTTTCCTTGGCTAGCAGCGCGTTTTGCTCCGCCAGCGCATCTAAAATGGCGTTGTTGGCTTTGGCGTAATACAGGCCGGCGAAAGGGCCAGCCTCCTGGGTCATGCGGCCCTTTTCATCCACCGGGACAATGACGCCGATGTTGGTTTTTCCTTCGTCATCATATTTTTTGCAGATGAGAAAGTCTTCCACGCCGTGCCCCGGAGCGGTATGCACGCAGCCGGTGCCGGCTTCCAATGTGACATGGCCGCCTACCAAAACGACGGATTCCCGGTCATACAGCGGGTGGACGGCGGTCATCAGTTCAAAATCACGGCCCTTTTTTCGGGCCAGAACATCATAGTGATCAATCCCGGCGGCTTTGGCGACAGCGGAGGCCAATTCCTCGGCGACGATGTACACCTCCCCGTTGGGGACCTGCATCAGAATATAGGTGAAATCCGGACCCAAAGAGATGGCAAGGTTACCCGGCAGAGTCCATGTGGTAGTGGTCCAGATGACAAAATAAGTTTTGTCCAAATCGCAAAGACCGGAGAGCGCACCCTTATCGTCCCGCACCTTGAATTTCACATAGATGGATTCGCATTGGTCATCGGCGTATTCAATTTCCGCCTCCGCCAGAGCGGTTTCATCATGAGGGCACCAATAGACTGGCTTGAGGCCCTTATAAATGTATCCTTTTTCAAACATTTTTCCGAAAATCCGGATTTCTTCGGCCTCAAAATCCGGATTCATGGTCACATAAGGGTGTTCCCAGTCTCCCATGACGCCCAGGCGGACAAATTGCTCCCGCTGAATGTTTACAAAGTTTGCGGCAAATTTGTGGCAGGCGCTGCGGAATTCGGGAATCGACATTTTTTTGCGGTCCAGCTTGTTCTGTTTGATAATGGCGCTTTCAATGGGCATTCCATGATTGTCCCATCCGGGGACATAGGGCGCATGGTAACCCGACATATTTTTGTAGCGGATGATGAAATCTTTCAGACACTTGTTCATGGCGGTGCCCATATGGATATAGCCATTGGAAAACGGCGGGCCGTCATGCAGGATAAACCTTGGAAGTCCCTCGTTTTTCTGCATCAGCTTTTCGTAAATATTCTTCTCCGACCATTCTTTCAGCTGTTCCGGTTCCCGCTTGGGCAGGCCGGCACGCATGGGAAAGGCGGTTTTTGGCAGATTAATCGTTTGGTTATAATCCTGGGGCATTAGAGGTCTCTCCTATCCAAGTTATTTGATTTCAAACTCCCGTCCGAACTGCAGATTGTCAAAATTGATTTTCCGGGGGTATCCGTCGGAATTTTCTTTTTCCTGTTTTGGCTCCTGAGGAGCGGGGGAAGTTTCCGGATTTTCCGCAGGGGGAGTGCCGGCGGAGCGTTTCAGATCCTGTTTGATATCCCGGGTGTCGGAGAGGTCTTCCGGCTGCGGCGCCGGTGTATACATTTCTTCTTCCACAAGCTTTTGCAGGGAAGAATCAATATCGGAAATGGTGGCGGACAATTTGTCTGGAGACGCTTCTTCCTCTGTTCGCTTGGGCACATCCATATTGGGCAGATTGTTTAAGAAGGAAAGCTCCCGGTCGTACAGTTCTTTCATTTGCCGGATGAAGGACGCGGTGGAATTTTTGGCCGCGGCGAGACGCGTCTGCTCCGCGGTAAGCTCATGGCGCAGGGTGTCAATTTTTTCCTGGGCAGCCTCTTCCACGCCCTGTAATAGCTGGGTGCGTTTTTCTTTTGCTTCCTCCACAATGCTGTTGGCCATTTTCTGGGCGGTAAGCAACGTGGTGCGCATCGCGTCTTCTGTGCTGCGGTATTCTTCAATCTTTTCCGCCAGCACTTTCATTTTACTTTTCAGCATGGCGTTTTCTTTGTAAAGCGCGCTGTAATCTTCCGTCAGTGCATCCAGAAATTCATCCACCATGGCCATGCTATATCCGCCAAAGGAGGCCCGTGGGAAGGATCTCTGGGAAACTTCCTGAGGAGTCATCATAAAGTATCCCTCATTTCTTTTTCATTCAGCCAATCTTTTCTATCAATGCAGCATTTCTATCTTTCTTATGATGGTTCAAACGGGCTTCAATCAAGCTTTTGCATCTTGCAGGAAAGGCTGCCCCTTCGGGCAGCCGCTTTCACCTGTCAAGCAGAGATCCGGGAGCATGCAGATGCGCCCCCGCCGCTTTTAAAAATACAGTCCGTTGTTTTCCAGCTCGTCAATTAAATCGCCCAAAATATCTACATTATATGGGGTAATGATATAAGTACTATTGGCAACCTTTTTAATCTTACCTTCGTTGGCATAGGCAACGCCGGATAAAAAGTCCACCAGGCGGCGGGCAATATCCTTATTTGTGGATTCCAGGTTTAAAACCACGGTGCGTTTTTCCCTCAGATGATCCGCAATTTCAGAGGCGTTTTCAAACCGTTCCGGTTTGACCAAGACCACCTGAAGCTGCGTCGTTGCATGAATATTTACGACTTTATTGTGCCGTTCCTCGATGCTGGTCCTCCGTTCCTCCGCAGGGGAGAGAGGAGCGCCGGCCGGTTTTCCGGTAGATTTGGAAAAAGATTGAAAATCGTCGTCCAGTTCCTCTTCTTCGTCTTCGTCATCCTCGTAAGGACGGGCAAGCCGTTTTAATTCATCAAATAGTCCCATTTCTAAAGTCCTCCTTCGTTTCCGTTGTTCTGCTTCATCGGGGGCCGAATAGGGCAGTGCCGATGCGCACAATATTGGCGCCTTCGGCAATTGCTTCTGCAAAATCCCGGCTCATGCCCAT
>JAQVYO010000178.1 GCA_028708585.1 Oscillospiraceae bacterium | reverse complement strand
GAAGGCAGCCCCGCAATGTTGACGGGAACGGTATAGACGTCCCCCATATACATTTCCAGAGGATTATGGGTCTTCTCGCCAATTTTATAGGCGGTTGTGGGGGCTACCGGCGATAAAACCGCGTCGTTCTGCTCAAAAATCCGCTGAAAATCCCGCATCACCAGTGTGCGCACCTGCAGCGCTTTTTTATAATAAGCGTCGTAATACCCGGAGGACAAAGCGAATGTCCCCAGCAGGATCCGCCGCTTAACCTCGGGGCCAAAGCCCTGGCTGCGGGTAGTCCGGTACAAATCGTCGATATCCGCGCAATTTTCAGCCCGGTATCCATATTTCACTCCGTCAAACCGCGCCAGGTTGGAGGAAGCCTCCGCGCTGGAAATGACGTAATAGGCGGGCAGCGCATAGGCCAAGGAAGGAAGTGAAACCTCCGAAATCACAGCGCCCAGCCCTTCAAAAGTTTTGGCGGCCGCCAGAATCGCTTCCTTGATCTCCGGGGCCAGCCCTTTGGCAAAGTATTCTTTGGGCAGCGCGATCTTCATTCCGGCCACGCCCTTTTTGAGATCCCCCACAAAACCGTCATAGGTCCGGTCCACCGAAGTGGAATCCTTTTCGTCATGCCCCATAATTGCCTCCAGTACCAGCGCCGCGTCTTCCACGCTGCGGGTCAACGGACCGATTTGGTCCAGAGAGGAGGCAAAGGCTATCAGTCCGTTTCTGGATACCGTTCCATAGGTAGGCTTCACACCCACGATGCCGCAGAACGCGGCTGGCTGGCGGATGGAACCTCCGGTGTCCGAGCCCAATCCATAAGCCGCTTCAAAAGCCGCCACGGCCGCCGCCGGGCCGCCGGAGCTGCCGCCGGGCACCCGCTCCAGGTTTCTGGGGTTCCTTGTCACTTTATAATAGGAATTTTCCGTGGTAGACCCCATGGCAAATTCATCCATATTCAGCTTCCCCAGCATCACCGCGTCCTGTTCTGCCAGCCGTTTCATCACAAACGCGTCATAAGGAGGCACAAAATTATGCAGCATCTTGGACGCACAGGTGGTGAGGACGTTCTTGGTGCAGATATTGTCCTTCACACCGAAGGGAACGCCTGCCAGCGGCGGCAGCCACCCCCCCGCTTTACGTTTTTGGTCCACTTCCCGCGCCTTGCGCAGCGCTTCGTCCGCCGTTACCGTAATATACGCGCCAACCGCATCATCCGATGCGCTGATTTGATCCAAATAGCTTTTCGCCGCCTCTTCCGCCGCTATCTCGCCGCTGGAAAGCGCCGCCGAAAGCGCGGAAACGGAAAGCTTTACCAGTTCATTTCCCATGTGCGACCTGCCTTTCTATCCGGCTGAATCCATTCAAAACCCCGCCGACGGTCCGCCGGACCATAACCTCAAAACCCCAGCGCGTTCTATTCCACAACCTTCGGCACATACAGGAACCCTTCCTCCTTTGACGGCACGTTTTTCAGCAGAGCCTCCCTCGGATAGGAAGGCTCCTCCCGGTCCTCCCGGAACACGTTTTCCACCGGGATGATATGCGCCGTAATGGGCACGTCTCCGGTGTCGATGGCCCCCAGCTGATTTGCAAACTCGATGATAGCGCCCATTTCCTTCGCCAGAGCGGCTTTTTCTTTTGGAGGAACCTTGAGCCTTGCAAGGCTCGCCACCTTGTCCACATCCACCTGGGAAAGGCTTCGGGCCTGTTTCTTCCCGGAAGCCCCCTGCGCCGCCTCTCCCATGGCCAAATGCAGAACAGCAAGCTGCTCCTCGTCCACCACGTCCGGCGCGCCGGTGAGCAGACAGGAGGCATCCCGGATTTTTGGGAATGCGATGACCTCCCTCAGACTGTCCAGGCCCAGAAGCAGCATCACAAATCGGTCCAGCCCCAGGGCAAAGCCGCCGTGGGGAGGCGTTCCGTAACGGAACGCGTTCACCATAAACCCGAAACGGCGCTGGATTTCCTGGTCGCTGAACCCCAGAGCCTCAAACATCTTCTGCTGGATATCCGTCCGGTGGATCCGGATGGAACCGCCGCCCAGCTCCACGCCGTTTAAGATGATATCATATGCTCTGGCCCGAACGCGGGCGGGGTCGCTCAGCAGGTAAGGAATGTCCTCCTCGTAGGGCATTGTAAAAGGGTGATGCATAGCCACAAACCGTTTTTCTTCCTCCGAATACTCAAATTGGGGGAAATCAGTGACAAACAGGCACTGAAAGTCATCTTTCCTGCGCAAACCCAGAAGATCCGCGATTTCCAGCCGGAGACCGCCCAAGGTTCTGCAAATCACCGGAATTTGATCGGCGCAGAACAAAATAAAATCTCCCGGCTTTGCGTCCACCGCCTGTACAATTCTGTCCAGCTCTTCTTTGCTGAAATACTTGGTAAGAATGGAATACAGCTCTCCGTCCTCCCGGATGGAAATCCATGCCATTCCCTTGGCCCCAAAGCCGATTGCCCTGTTTGTCAGATCCTCTATGACGGTTCTTGTAAAAGACGCGCCGCCCGGCACGTTGATGGCGCGCACCGCGCCGCCGCCGTCCACCACTTTGCGGAACACCGCAAATCCGCAGGTCTTCACAAGGCTGGAAACGTCCACGATGGGCAAGCCAAAGCGCAGGTCCGGTTTGTCGGACCCGTAGCGGTCCATGGCTTCCCGCCAGGTCAGCCGGGGAAACGGCTGTTCAAACGTGATATGCAGCATTTTGTCAAACACATAACGCACAAGGCCCTCCATCAGCTGCAAAATCCCTTCTTGAGAGGTGAAAGACATCTCCACATCCACCTGGGTAAATTCCGGCTGGCGGTCCGCCCTTAAATCTTCATCCCGGAAACAGCGGGCCACCTGATAATACCGATCCACGCCCCCCGCCATCAAAAGCTGCTTGAAAATCTGCGGCGACTGAGGCAGCGCGTAAAAGGGCCCCGGATGCACTCTGCTGGGCACCAGATAATCCCGCGCCCCTTCCGGGGTGGATTTGGTGAGCATAGGCGTTTCCACTTCGATAAATTCCTGCTGGCTCAAATAGTCCCGGATGGCCATCACCATATCGTTCCGAAACCGCAGATTCTTCTGCATCACGGG
>JAQVYO010000177.1 GCA_028708585.1 Oscillospiraceae bacterium | reverse complement strand
TAAGGAAGCTGCCGGACGACATGGTTGCCATTTCGGCGGAAGCGGAAAACGATATGTGCAGCATCACCTGCGGCATGAGCCAATTTCAGATTTTGGGCATGCCGGCGGAAGATTTTCCGGATCTGCCCACCATGGATTCCATCCATTCCTTTTCCATCCCGGAACGGGAGATCAAATCCATCATTGCCCAGACGCTGTTTGCGGTCAGCAGCGACGAGACCCGCCCGGTTCATTTGGGGTCTCTCTTTGAAATGGATGAAACCGGCCTCACCGTGGTTTCGGTGGATGGGTTCCGGATGGCGCTGCGGCGCACTCCGGTGAAGGATCAAAAGGAAATGGAAAAGTTTTCCTTCGTGGTTCCCGGCGCTTCCCTTGCCGAGGTGGAAAAAATTGCTTCAGAACGGGAAAATCCGGCTATAATAACAGAAGGGGCGCGGCATGTCCAATTCCAGATGGGAGACACCGTTTTAATCTCCCGCAGGCTGGAAGGGGAATTTCTTAATTACCGTCAGGCCATCGTCCGCAACAACAGCATTGTGCTCTATGCAAACCCCAAGGATCTGCTTTCTTCCATCGAGCGGGTTTCGCTCATTATCAGTGAAAAGCTCAAAAGCCCGCTGCGGTGTATTTTTGGGGAAAACGTCCTTTCCATCCGCACCACCACCGCCCTGGGCAAAGCCTCGGACGAATGTGCGGTGGAGGGAGACGGGAAACAGCTGGAAATCGGCTTCAACAACCGGTATTTGATGGACGCTCTCAAGGCGGTCCCTGCTCAGAGGGTGCGGCTGGAGCTGGGTACCAGCATCTCCCCTTGTCTCATTTTGCCGGAGGAAGAAGGGGACGAAAGCTTTTTATATATGGTCCTTCCCGTTCGGCTGAAGGCCGGGGTATGACCGATCAAGCGCCCGGGAATGAGAGGGCTTTATGAACTTAAACCGGCTGGTTTTATCTCATTTTCGTAATTATGAAGACCTGGACGTTCTTTTTTCACCTGGAATGAATGTCATTTGCGGCGAAAACGCCCAGGGAAAAACGAATCTGCTGGAAGCGGCGGCCTATTTGTCCCGGGCTAGATCCCATCGGGCCAGGGGCGATAAGGAACTGATTTCCTTTGACAGCGATTTTTCGGTGATCCGCGGCGATGTTTTCGCCCGCAACAGGGAATTTATCGTGGAAGCCCGGCTGTTTCGGGCGGGGCAGAAGCGCCTTCTTGTAAACGGCGTGCGGCAGAAAACCGCCGCCGGACTTTCCGGCGCGCTGCGGACGGTGTTGTTCTGCCCGGAGGATCTGAATTTGATTTTGGAAGGCCCGGCGGTGCGCCGGAAGTTTTTGGACGGGTCTCTCTGCCAGCTGCGGCCCCGGTATTCTGAGGCCCTGGTCCGATATAACCGAAGCTTGGAGCAGAAAACCCGCATTTTACGGGACTTTGGGGAAAAGCCTTCGCTTTTGGAGACGCTGGATGCGTTTAACCGGGAGCTTGCCAAAGCGGGCGCTGTTTTGATGTTCTACCGGGCAAGGTATGTAAAAAAGCTTTCCAAAGCCGCTTCAGCCATTCATTTCGACTGTTCCGGCGGGCGGGAGGAGCTGCATCTGGCTTATGAGACGGTGAAAACGGTGAAAGATCAAATGGAGCCGCCGGAGCAGTTGTTTTCCCACATGATGGAGCGGCTGGACGCTTTGGGTCCGGCGGAGCTTTCCGCAAGATCCTGTCTTGTGGGACCGCATAGAGACGATATTTCGGCGGAAATCAACGGAAAAAGTGCCCGGTCTTTCGGTTCGCAGGGCCAAGTGAGAACCGCCGCCCTTTCTCTGAAGCTGGCGGAACGGGATATTCACTATGAAGACATGGGAGAACATCCGGTCTTGCTGCTGGACGATGTGCTCAGCGAGCTGGACAGCCGGCGGCAGGAATTCGTCTTAAACCGCATTGCCGGCGGGCAGGTGTTTCTCACCTGCTGCGAGACGGAGCCGCTCCGTGCGCTGCGGGAGGGCGCTTCCTTTCGGGTGCAAAACGGACGAGTGACGGCGGCGCGGGAGCCTTGAGACAGATAGAACGGGAGTGAAGCGAGAATGTATTTGCATTTGGGCCGGAATACGGTGGTCCCCTACGCGTCTATTTTGGGAATTTTTGATCTGGACAACACCACGGGGTCCCACCTGACCCGGCGGTTTTTGGAACAGGCCGAACGGGAGCACAGGGTGTTCAGCGTCAGCGAGGAGCTGCCCAAATCCTTTGTGCTCTGCCAGGAAAACGACAGGTGTATTCTCTATTTGTCGCAGCTTTCCCCCGCAACTTTATTAAAGCGGGTGGAAAACCGGGAAAATGAGGGCGTCCGGCCTGTTGAATCAAGGGAGGATATCCATGGCGGAACAATTTGAAAACCGGAAAAAGCAGGAATATGGCGCCCAGCAGATTCAAGTGCTGGAAGGATTGGAGGCAGTCCGCAAGCGGCCTGGCATGTACATTGGTTCCACTTCCGCAAGCGGCCTGCACCATTTGGTTTATGAGATCGTGGACAATGCCATTGACGAGGCGCTGGCGGGATACTGCAATGAAATTTTTGTCACCATCCAGCCGGGAGACGTCATTATGGTGGAAGACAACGGCCGGGGCATTCCGGTGGATCTGCATGCCACCGGTCGTCCGGCGCTGGAGGTGGTCTACACCACGCTGCACGCCGGCGGAAAGTTCGGCGGCGGCGGATACCGGGTATCCGGCGGCCTGCACGGGGTGGGCGCTTCGGTGGTGAACGCCCTTTCCGAGTGGCTGGAAGTGGAAGTCTGCAAGGGCGGAAAACGCTATCAGATGAAGTTTTCCCGGGGAAATGTGACGCAGGAAATGACCATTTTGGGGGAGTCCGGCTGTACCGGAACCAAAGTGACCTTTAAGCCGGACAGGGAGATTTTTGAGAACTTAGTCTTTGATTACGAGACGCTGCACACCAGAATGCGGGAGCAGGCGTTTTTGAACGCGGGCCTGCGTATTCACACTGTCGACAACCGGCCCGGCCAGGAAAAGCGGGATGAGATGCAATATGAAGGAGGCATCAGTTCCTTTGTATCCTACAACAACCGGAATAAGACCCCCATTCACGACCAA
>JAQVYO010000176.1 GCA_028708585.1 Oscillospiraceae bacterium | reverse complement strand
AGCAGGGGGTTTTGGTGGAATACCGTTTAACCCAGGAACAAAGCCTGGAGACAGCAGATGACCCGGAAACAGATGATTTGACCATCAAGGCCCGGTATGAACAACTGCGGCAACGGTCCAGAAAAATCATACTCTTAATGGAGTATAACGGCAAAAAAGTTAGTGTTTATTATGTTCTGGAACGAATGGATCAGGATATCGAACTGCAGAAAGCAATCTTGAGCGAAAAGGAACGGGAATTGTACGAAGAAATCATTATGAACAGTGTGTGCAGGGTGATCCGCCGCCGGATCAACCGCGCCGAGGACTGGGCCAAGCAAATTACCAAGTTGATGGAGCAAAGGGATACCTCCAGCGGGTTAACCTTTTCCCTCCGCTGGAAACCTTGTACCGCCGAGCGCGAAGAGGAAATGGATACCCGGGAGCTGGTGGAGCTGCTCCGGTCAGATTCCCGGCTATTAAAAGACCAGGATGTGGAGCGGGTAACCCGGCATTTTCGCTCAAAAGTGAACCAGGCCAAAGAGGTATTGACCGATAAGGGGTATGGTGAATCCTTCCACCAGGTGATCAAGGATATGCTGGACTACCGGCAATGGTTCAGTTTTACCCTGTACTACCGCCGGGAGGGAGAACAGTGCAAAGAGCTGACCAACAATGTTTTTTACACCTTCAGCGGTGGGGAAAAAGCCATGGCCATGTACATTCCCCTGTTTTCCGCCGCTTATGCCCGCTACCTGGAGGCCAGGGAAGATGCTCCGTTTATTATTTCGCTGGATGAAGCATTTGCCGGGGTGGATGAAAACAATATCCGGGATATGTTTGATCTGGTAGAAAAACTAGGTTTTGACTACATTATAAATTCCCAGTCCCTTTGGGGGGACTATGGCACGGTGTCCTCCCTGTCCATCTGTGAGTTGGTGCGGCCAAAAAACGCTTCCTATGTAAGCGTGGTTCGTTATTACTGGAACGGCAGGGTAAGAAAACTTCTGCAGAAACCGGAGAGTACCTATGCTTTTGCGTCAGGCGGTTGAATACTTTAGGCAGGAAAAAGGGTTTCACCGGCTGTTGAACCGGTTTATAAAGAAATACCAGTCATTAGGCAGGATCGGCGGCAGGGTAAAGCTGGAGGCTTTAACTGAGGTTGAAAGAGAGGCCCTTTCTTCTCTGCTGCGCCGGGATTACAGTAAACAAAAGTCTGCCGCCATTGCTTTGGAGGATTTTGAAAAAGCCCTGCAAAGAACAAGGTTTAGCGGCATCGGTTTAAAGGAGTTGCTGGATGGTTATCAGGGTAAGGACATTCTTACCCGGGCAGACATGGAAAACCGTTATCAAAGCCAAAAGGAATTGTACTGGCAAAGTCTCGAGGATAGACACAGTCATGAAAACTGCCGCCTGTGGCTGCGACATATTGGCAAAAAAGGCCGTGGGACCAGGGGTATTCACCGGGCCTACGACCAGAATTCTTTGCTGTTAAAGTCCCAGTTGGAAGCCGTTTTAAGTGCCCTGGCCCAACTACCCGGAGAGAGCGAGGGGATTAGACAGTATGAAAGGCTGCCTTTTTTTGCCGGCCGGATCACCAGCGACCCCCACAGCTTTGACCTGGATACCGAGCAGGGAAGACTTTTGCTCTCTGCCCTGCAGTTTTTACGCCAGCATCAAGATAATGGCCATGGCTTCAACCCAGCTCTCAACGCCGAAGAAAAAACGGAACTGTTAGAGCATTTTGGCATCGTCCGGGATGACCTGCTTAATTTTGCCACATGCTGTGGTATTTTGGGCTTCCGGAAAAATGAAGCGGAGCCGGCGTCATTTTGGCGTAGCGCCTGGGAAGAGGGGGCGGTCTTGAATTCTCCTCTGCGGGAGATTCTCAAGATGGAACGGTTTATCCCGGCCATTTCTTTTTACCACAGGAATAAAGAAAAAGTTGTGTTCATACTGGAGAATTCAGGGGTTTATTCTGAAATAATGGATCATTTTCAAACTAAAGAAGTTCCGCCGGTTATCTGCACTCATGGACAGATTAAGTTGGCCTGTTTAATTTTGTTGGACAAACTTGCCCAAAACGGTACTACATTATATTATTCCGGCGATTTCGATCCGGAAGGATTTTTAATGGCGCAGCGCCTACTACACCGCTACGGTTCAAGCATAAAACTTTGGCATTATGATCTGGATGATTATCGGGGCGCTTTATCCGAAGTGGAACTGGAGGATGCCAGAATAAAAAAATTGCAGGGGGTTTCCACACCGGAGCTGGTCCGGGTAATGGATGAAATGAAGAAATATAAAAAAGCGGCTTATCAGGAACAGTTTGTTGAAAGGTTGGTTGCAGATATAGAAACTTATTTGCGTTAGCGAGCCATCCCCCCGATGAAAGAAATGTTGACGAATAAATGCATCCATTGTAACCTTATAATCAAGACAAACCAAGATTACTCCGAGCCTCTCTCATCTAACGGGATGATTACCCTATGATGGTTAGGCCATCTACTTTGACGGGTCAGGGCTTGAACGGGAAACCGGCAAGCCTCCCGGTTGGAAAGGAGATGATGATCGAGCCGATCGCGGTTATGGTTTCGAAAAGGCAGTTACCTTTTTCGAAGCCATTTTTGCTTTTATCCTTAAAGTTTTTGCGTAGCAGTTGGAAAACTCAAATAAATAGCAGGAGCGAATAAGTGCGAATATCGTGGAAATTTTGCCGGTGAGAACCCGTTACATATCCAACGGGGTTTTGTCCGGAACCTGGAAGTCACCGATCGTTCGGCTATCTGCCGGCATTTTGCGGAAGAACTCGGGTATGTGGTGGCTCCCCCATTAAGATAATGGTAATGGAAAAAGAAGGGGCAGAGGATCCCTTCTTTATTTTTTCTGGGGAAATGCCGCTGCGGCCAGCCAGGCCAATGCGCCCGCTGTTTTCTCCCATGCCTCTTTGGCGTCAAAGTAATAAATGATTGCTTCTTCGGGACTACCCCAGGAGTAAAGTGAGGGTTGGTCATAGGGTGCGATGCGTTTTTTCAGCAAGTATTCCGGCACGTGGCCGTTTGCATCAAGCGCCTTTTTCCGGTACTCGTTGGCTTCTCTGCCGGCCCCCTGTGTCCGAAAACACCAGAGT
>JAQVYO010000035.1 GCA_028708585.1 Oscillospiraceae bacterium | reverse complement strand
GCATGTCATTACGCCATGGCAGTGACAGCAGACAGAAGAAACTGCTGAAACGTTCCGCTATAGGTCAATTATATGTATTCCAAAACGACTATACATATATGAATTGTTATATATTTTTATGGAGGTAATATTATGCCAAAGGTTTATAAAAGCTTGACTGATCTCATAGGCAAGACGCCGCTGCTGGAGTTTGCGAACTATGAGAAAAAACATGAACTCAAAGCTACCGTAATCGGGAAACTGGAATATTTCAACCCGGCGGGGAGCGTCAAGGACAGAATCGCCAAAGCGATGATCGATGACGCCGAGGCGAAAGGCCTTTTAAATCCCGAGTCCGTCATCATTGAACCAACCAGCGGGAACACAGGCATCGGCCTTGCCTCGGTTGCCGCGGCGCGCGGATACCGGGTCATCTTAACCATGCCGGAGACAATGAGCGTCGAGCGCAGAAACCTGCTGAAAGCATACGGGGCGGAGCTGGTTCTGACAGAGGGCGCAAAAGGCATGACGGGTGCGATTTCCAAGGCCGATGCGCTTGCGAAGGAAATTCCCCATTCCTTTATTCCCGGCCAATTTGTCAATCCGGCAAATCCAGATATTCACAGGAAAACGACAGGCCCGGAAATCTGGGAGGATACCGATGGAAAAGTGGACTTTCTGGTTGCCGGCGTCGGCACCGGCGGCACGATCACCGGAGCGGGCGAATTCCTAAAATCGAAAAATCCGAACATCAAGGTCGTAGCGGTGGAACCAGATTCGTCCCCGGTGCTGTCCGGAGGAAAATCCGGTCCGCATAAAATCCAGGGTATCGGCCCGGGATTTGTCCCCGATATTCTGAACACAAAGGTATACGACGAGATCGTCCGGGTAAAAAATGAGGACGCCTTTGCGGCCGGCCGGGAACTGTCCAAGACCGAAGGCCTGCTCATCGGAATATCGTCCGGCGCGGCCGCTTGGGCTGCGGTGGAACTTGCGAAACGCCCGGAAAATGCCGGAAAGGTTATCGTAGCGATTCTGCCGGACACCGGTGAACGTTATCTGTCCACGCCGCTGTTCTCCGAGTAAATCGAATGATTTTTTTACAGGCATGGAGCCGTCCTCAACACGAGGGCGGCTTCGTGGCCTTTCACAAGGCGACTATAAAAACGAAAATGTTCGATCAGGCGGCAGGTACCGGAGCGTCGCCTTTGCCCCGCCGGCTGCCGGTTTGATTCCGGCCCCTGAGGTAATAAAAGATCTTATCGGAATTCCCGGCGCACAGAGAGAATACAAAAAGGCTCGTTGAATTCATACTATTCATATGATATTATAGAATGCTGATAGGATGTGATGTTATGAAGATATCGACAAGAGGCCGTTACGCGCTGCGCATGATGCTCGACCTGGCTCTGAACGATCAGGGCAAATATGTAACCATTAAGAGCATTGCGGAGCGTCAGGAGATATCGAGGAAATATTTGGAGCAAATCATCACCGTACTCAGCCGGGCGGGATATGTAAAAAGTATCCGTGGTTCGCAGGGAGGATATAAGCTGGCGCGTCCCGCCGAAGAGTACACCGTTGGAATGATTTTACGGCTGATCGAAGGCAGCATGGTGCCTGTGGCATGCATGGAGGATGAACCAAACCAGTGCCCCCGCTGTGACAAATGCGTAACGCTGGATCTCTGGAAGCAGCTTGACAAAGCCATCAGCGGTGTGATCGACCATACCACGCTTGCCGATCTTGCAGAAAAGCAAAAGCAGAAGTCCAAGCAGTAAAGATAGACGGTACGATGCTTTTATCAGTTTTACGGCAAGTAGGATAATAATCAGCCTCCTGGTAAAAAAGTTGACCGGGAATGCAGGGGGGTCGTGGCGCTTTTACGGCAAAGGGCGGCATTGTCGGTGGGCATTGAGGAATTGCAAAAACCTGCTCAAGCAGAAGAAAAGCAGCACGGGGCAATAAAGGCTTCCGCCGTTTCCAGCTCCATTTCGCTGCTTTTCTTTTTTGTTGGCGTATTGCTTCCCTTAAAAATATCTTGCGTGGTAAAAGGGGGTGCAGGCAGATCGGCCGGTTCCTACAGCTTTGTCATATAGTCCATGGACCGGATCATTTGGCTGACATAGGAATATTCATTATCATACCAGGCGTCCACCTTGACAAGGGTTTCCCCGCCCATCTCCATTACTTTTGTCTGGGTTGCGTCATATAGGGAACCATAGTGCATTCCAATGATATCCGAAGAAACGATTTGCTCCTCTGTGTATCCAAAGAAATTCGTTGCGGCCCGCTTCATTGCCGCGTCAATTTCTTCTTTTGTCACAGTTCCTTCCACCACCGCAACCAAATCCACAAGAGAGCCGGTGCTGACCGGAACTCTCTGGGATACGCCGTCTAATTTCCCGGATAAGCTGGGAATGACTAAGCCAATTGTCCTGGCGGCTCCGGATGACGTGGGCACAATATTCAGCGCGGCTGCCCGCGCCCTTCTGAGGTTTCCTTTTCTTTGGGGAGCATCCAGGGTATTCTGGTCGTTGGTATAGGCATGAATCGTCGTCATGTATCCTTTTTTAATAGGAACCAGACGATTCAATACGTTGACTACCAGTGCCAGAGCGTTTGTGGTGCAGGATGCCGCTGAGATCACCGCGTCGGTTCGTGTGAGCGTCCCTTCGTTCACGCCAAAAACGATCGTGGGCAAATCGTCTCCGGCCGGCGCCGAAATCAAAACCCGTTTTGCCCCGGCTGCGATATGGGCCGCTGATTTTTCTTTTGAAGCAAAAAATCCGGTACATTCCAAAACCACGTCAATGCCAAGCGCTTGCCAGGGCAGATTCTTTGGGTCTTGTTCCGTGTAAATTTTGATCTGCTTTCCGTCCACGGTTAGGGTGTCCTCCCCGCATTCCACCGTTTTCGCATAAGGGCCTTGAGAGGAATCATACTTCAGCAGATACCGCAGCATCTGCGCGCTGGTCAAATCATTGATGGCTGCGATTTCAAATTCTTCCCGGTCAAACATCTGCCGGAACGCCAGGCGCCCAACACGTCCAAATCCATTAATCGCCACTTTTACAGACATTTCAATTCCACCTTCCTGAAATTATGCGGAGACGCATTTTTTATTTTTGTGTTAAAGTATGTCAAGTTTTTCTGCGGATTTCATGTACAGTTTGCCTCCGTTTTCGCGGAATGATTCATGAAATGGTATTATAAATACCCCGCGGGCATGAAGGAGGTGGGACGATGTTCTCCATGCGCCGCCGTTTTTTGCAGAGAGAAAGCGGCGAGCGGGAAGAACGGGCTTTCGGCCCCGTCGCTTTCTGCTGCGAGAGCTTCTTCGGATATGCGGAACCTTTGGAATATAGTGAAGACTAAGGGAATTTTGAAACGTAAAACAAAAGGCGGCAAGCCGGATTGTCCGGCTTGCCGCCTTGCTTTGCCTTGTATCGTTAGGGATTGGAGGATGCGCCGGGCGAACGGGCTTTTGCCTCATCCGTTCCAAAGGTTGCGCCCGATGGTTTTTTGCAAGTCCGGGCATTTTTCCAAAACCAGGGGAGTTATGATCCGGTCGATTTCCCGCATGCGGCTGACAATGCTGGTCTTGGTGAACCAATCCCAGCCGGCCCAGAGAAATTTGCGATTGTCATATGCCGTGACAGCCTGGGGGTTAATGTGAAAGAAGTGTTTTTCGGCCAGTGCTTTTCCTAGTTTTGGCCCCGTCAGAAAGGAAAGAATGGCCCGCACTTTTTCTGAATCCGTATTGCGGGCAAGGTAGTAAAGCGGGCAGAGCATAGCCCCTTCTTCCGGCCAGACCAGTTCCATATAGTCCTCCTTGGGGGCGGCTTCGGCAAAGAAATGAGGCAGCAGAAAGATCGCGTGCGTGTTTTCTCGGTGCAGGGAGACCCGCATCATATCCAGTGTGTCAACCGGCCGGCAAAGGTTTCTGGAAAACGCTCTCAGGCCGTCGTCCCCAAACAGATATTGAAAATAGATCAGGAATATTTCGTTGATGTCATCAATGTTGAAGCCGCAGACAACCATGTTTTCATAGCAGGGGTCCAGCACTTCCGCCCAGGAACGCGGCACCGGTCTTCCATTCAGTTTCCGCCGGTCTACCAGCATGGTAAAGGCGCAGGCCCCGTAGATGTGAAAGCTTCCCGTGCTGTCCTGAAGCTCCAGACCGCGAAAGAGCGGATGGAGCGGCGTTTGGTATGGGACGGGAGTAAATGCGTGTTGATTGACGTAACGGCTCAGGAACTCTTTACCTAAATATTCTCCAAACGCCATGCCGCCGATCACATCCGGCAATTTTTCCGGATCCTCAATGAGGCTGATATCCATATAATTGGGATCCCGCATGGGAAAGAAGGGATGCCCGCCCACGATGGGGGTCTTTGTGGGAACGGTTGTAGCGGGCGGTAAACTCAAGCGCCTCCCGATGCATGGTCTTGATACCGGGGCCGTGGATTGCGAGAATGAAATCCAGCTTTTTCCGCTGCGTGTCGGACAGCTGGCTTTTTCGGAGATACCGTCTCATTTGCTTAGTAGTTTAGCTGCGTATTTAGGAAGGAAGCGGCTTCTTGCTCCGTCAGGCTGTAGTGGTAAAACAGCTTGTAAAATTCGATGAGATCCGATTTCATATTATAGGTTGCCACATGGGGATACAAAATGCTGTTTACCCATTTGATGCCGATGAGGCGGTTGACGCCGGTGGGCTTATCCACCCAGTTAAAGGGCAAAGCGGGAACCGAATAGATTTTGTGATTTTTAACGGCGCCGATGTCGGCCCAGGCATTGCCGCTGAACACGGTGGATGCGTTGCCGCCCAAATCCTGAACGATCACGCTGGGGTTCCATTTTAACACCTGCTCCATGGAAATTTGGGCAAAGCCGTTTTTCTTCTGCACATCGCAGACGTTCTTGCCGCCGGCCAATCCGACGAATTCACCGTTCCAGTTGTCGTCGCCGGAAGTGGATAGCCCGTCTTTCCCGGAAGCGTAGTAAACTGAAATGCGGTCGGAATCGGGTATTTTTTTCATGGTATCGGAAATATCCTGCATCAGTTTCTTGGTATAGGAGGCCAGCTGGCCGCATTGTTCTTTTCGATTGAGAATATCGCCTAGAAATTCATATGTTTTGTCAAAGTTCGTCAGGGTAGCGTCGGCAATGACGATGGGAACGCCCGTTTCCTTGCTGATCTTGTCATACATGGAAAGATCGACGTTTTTGATATCCACTACAGCTAGGATAAAATCGGGATTGATTTTTAAGATTTCTTCTTTGTTGGGAGATTCCCAGATACTGACACTGGTGATCTTAGGCAGGGCGGCGGCCTTGGCGTCCAGATATGCGGCGGCTTCTTTGCTGGGCTGGGCGGTCCAGCCCACCATCAGGCTGGGGTCGATGGTGTACAGAATCATGCCGTCGGGGTTGGCGGCGCCCATTACCTTGGTGACATTCGTGGGGATTTGAACCGTCCGACCGGCCATGTCGGTAATGGTTCGGACGGCGCCTTGTGCCCCGGCTGTTTCCATGCCTTCCGAAGGCGATGCGGAGGTGGTGGCGGCTTTGTTGCTGCATCCGCTGAAAACGGTGCAGATCAAAAGGAACGCCAGGATCAGAGCAAGAGGCTTTTTACGTTTTGTACAGATCATTTTTCTTCTCCTTTTTCATTGAAATATATTGAAAAATTTTCAATATCAGTTTTTTGCGGGGAAAAGTATTCCTCCAAATTAAAATCGATCTGCCGCCCCGCCCGGACCAGAGCGCGAAGGCGCATCAGCTTCTGATCGATGGAAGACAGGCAGGAAATATTGTCCCGTTCGGCCTTTTCCGGGGAGATGACCCGCTGGATACCTCCGTTGTTCAGCACAATGCGTTTGGTTCCCGCCATGGCGATGAGCGGATCATGGGTAGCTGCAAAGACAAGCTTGTCTTTTTTCACCAGCATGTTCAGAGCCAGCACACGGTCGACGCCTGCGTTTTCAATTTCGTCGATCAGCACGATGGGCGAAGCGCTGAGTATGGCGGTGTCCGCGATCATCAGCGCCCGCGACTGCCCACCGGAGAGAGTTGTAATCAGCGCGCCGTCCGAAAAGGGTTCTCCCGTCAGCGTGTTGGCACAGGCAATGACGTTTTGGACCAGAGATTGGCGCGTGTTTTCCGGGAGCAGGCGGCTCTCGGCGTGCTGCATCAAAAAATCCCGGACGGAAAGGTCCATGATAAAATTCATGTTCTGAGACAGCTGGGCCACCGGTTTGTCTTCCGCGGCCCAGCGCATATGAGGTTCCGGTTCGCTTCCATTGAGGAGAATTCTGCGGCCGGTGGGAGTGTCGCCCTGCGCCAAATATTCGATGTCCTCCAGCAGGCGGCTTTTTCCGGACCCGGTTGGTCCCACAACGCAGGCAATTTCACCGGACCGGACGGTAAATTCCGAAAGCTCCGGGCAGCCGGATTTGCCGCGCCCGCCCAAGATGGTCAGACTTTTGATTTCTTTGTTTTCTTTCCGGCCGATTGCCTCCAGCCTTTGAATGTAGGCGGTGAAATATTCCATTAGCTGTTCGGCGCTCATGCCGCAGTCGGCAAACTGAAACTGATCCATCCGCTGGACATATTCTGCAAAGGTGAGCGCCTTGTCCGGTGCGGCAAGCTCTGTTTCCGCAAAAAAATCGGCCACGAAGGGACTTTTGTCCCAAAGCCGGCCTAAGGGTGTGTGAAGAAGGTCGTTCATAAGCGTTCCCCCTGATCCTGATCGGTAAAGCGCATCTGCTTGATGGTTCCGGTGCTGTAGCGGCTTCCCACCTGCGTTTCCCCAAAGCAGTAGGAGCATATGGCGGCGGGCATGGAGAACCGGAGCCGGAGCGGTTCCGCCCCAACGGGGACGCATCGCCTTTTCAAGGCTGCCGCCAAAGCAAAAATGCCCTGCCCGGTCAGGCCGTTGACGGCATAGATTTCCGCCCGGGGGTTGGCTCGGATGGTATGTAACGCGAATACTTCCCGCTCGGCCTGGGAGACCAAATCCCCTTTGGTAATGACAACAATGTCCGCCAGTTTGAGCATGGGGCCGATCTTCTGAGGCGCGCCCACACCGGAAAGCACGTCGATGACGCAGACAGCCGGGATATTTTGAATGTGGGGAGAACAGCGGTTACACAGTCCGGCGCTTTCGCTGATCAGCAGGAGGAGCCTGTTGCGTTCTCCCCATTTAAGGCATGCGTCAATGTTGCTGACGAAAAAATGGTCCGGGCACAGCGTGCCGCTGATTCCTGTCTGGTTTGGAATTCCGGCCTTGTCATAAATCCGGCTGTCAAAACTGGTAAAACAGTCGAATTTAACCACGCCGAAGGATTCCTTTAACACCTCGCCGAGCCGCAGAATCACAGAGGTTTTCCCGCAGGAAGGCGGCCCTGAAAACGTAATAAATTTCATGTTTTCACTCCTCAATCTGGAGAATAATGCTCTTTTGTATGCGCCCGTTTTCCTTGTGGGCCTGCAAAATATCAAGCTTTGTTTCATATGCCGCTGTGAGGGCTTCCACCGTAACAATTTCATCGACCGGCCCAAAGCTGCACGCCCCCCCGGGCCGGAGGAGCAGTACATGATCGGCCACCTGAAGCGCGTGGTTGGGGTTGTGAGAGGTCATAATCGCGCCCAATCGGCACTCCCTGGACAGCTGCCGCACCCGGCCAAGCAGCTTTGCCTGATTCCCCAGGTCCAGACTGGACGCCGGCTCGTCCATGATTAAAATTTGGGGGTTTTGGACCAGCGCTCTGGCGATGAGGACCAGCTGGCGCTCGCCCCCGCTGATCTCCGTGTATAGTTTGTCTTTCAGGTGCAGCAGGCCGAACCCATCCAGTACCTGCCGGGTTCTCTCGTAATCCAGCGCGGACGGCGTGGCGAAGGGGCGCATTTCCGCCGTGCGGCCCATCACCGCAACGTCCAGAACGGTGAATGGGAAAACCGGGGTGTGGGCCTGAGGCACATACGATATTCCTTTGGGCGTGCGCTTCCGGCTTCTGTAGGACACAAGCGACCCGTTAAGGAAAAGAGAACCGCCAAGGGGCGGCAAGAGTCCCAGAATGGTTTTGAACAGCGTGGTTTTTCCAACCCCATTGGGGCCGAGAATGCAGAGTATCTGCCCCTGATCCAGGGAAAAGCGGACATCCCGCAAGAGGGCCTTCCCGTGATACCCGCAGGCAAGGCCCTCAACCTTCAGCAGGTTCATGCCCATCCGCGCTTCCCCCTTTTCAGCAGAATCAGGAAAAAAGGAGCGCCCATGAGCGCTGTGAGGATGCCGATGGGCAGTTCAAAGGAGAGAAGGCTGCGGGCGATGTTGTCCACAACCAGAGTGAACGAAGCACCCAGCAAAATGGATGCCGGCAGCAGCTTCACATAGTTGGAACCCACGATCATCCGGGCCAAATGGGGGACGACCAGCCCTACCCAGCCAATGATCCCACAGAATGAGACCGTTGTGGAGGTGATGACGGTGGCGCACAAAATCATCACTCCCCTTAAAAGTCCGGAATTGACGCCCATCGTCAGCGCTTCCTCGTCGCCCATGGAAAGCACGCTGAGCTTCCACCGCAGTAGCAGCATGGGAATCAGAGACGCCGTGATGAGAATGGCAAGCGGCAAAATGGCCCCGGTTCCAACGCTGGAAAAGGTGCCAAGGAGAAAAAAGGTAATGGCAGGCAGTGTGTTGGACGGATCGGCAACATATTTGGTCAGGGAAATCCCGGCGTTAAAAATGCTGGCGGCCACAAGGCCGGTCAGAACCAGCGTGAGAGGCGAAACATTCCGCCTTTCAATGGAATAACTGATACCGCAGGTGACGGCAACGGCGAGAAGACCGCCTGCAAACGACATAATCTGAACGGGAACAATGGGAAAAGCCAGCAAAATCCCAATGGCGGCGCCCAGCCCGGAACCCGCGGAGCTTCCCAGAATATCGGGGGAACTCATGGGGTTTTTAAAAACGCCCTGAAAGACGGCGCCGGCGGCCGCCAGCCCTCCGCCTACGAATACGGTTCCGATGATGCGGGGCAGGCGGATGGTAAAAAAAGCGGTATGCGCCGCGGGAGCGAGCCCGGAATCCATTCCGGTAAGCTGAGCGCGAATCAATCGGGAAACATCAAGGGGTGAAATTGCATACCGGCCTATGAACAGCGAGGAAAAAAGCGCGATCAGCAGCAAAAAAGCCAGCGCCAGCAGATAGTGCCTTTTGATCGCCTGCATATGCACATCTCCCTCTTCAGACTCCCGCGAAAGCATGCGGCGGAAAAAAGAATAAATCTAAATGAAAATTATTTTTATTTAGATATAATAATCGGCAATAAAAAAGCCATTGCGGCAAACAACGAATAACCGAAGTCAATTTTAATCGATTTTTGTCCCTGTGTCAACTTAGCAGAGCAAATTTTTGCCGCAGGTTTCAGATCATGACAATGGTCATCGTTTAAGCGGGGGCCTGCTGTTTCGCGTCGGCGGTTCCATAGTGCGATGCGGTTTGCGGCTGTTTCCCTAGCCATTTCTGAAAGGAAAAAACCATGCTGGGGATCAAACCGGATATGAAGCCCGCAGCCTGGAAACACTACCTTTGGAGGTGGTTTTTTTATGGTATCTCGCAAATCGGTGATTACGTTCGGCATGGTGGCGATTCCCATATCAATGTATACGGCCACCCAGGACAATGATATCCATTTTAATCAACTGCACAAGGAAGACAACAGCCGCATCCGCTACAAGAAAATCTGCGCCCACTGCGGCAAAGAGGTTACGGCAGACGATATTGTCAAAGGCTTTGCATACGATAAGGACAGATATGTGGTGGTTACGGATGAGGAAATTGAGAAAATCAAGACGGAAAAGGATAAATCCATCCAGATCCTGCACTTTGCCCAATTGAACCAGATTTCCCCCGTTTACTATGATAAAACGTATGACGCGGCCCCGGAAGCGGGCGGAGAAAAGGCTTTTGAGCTGCTCCGATCCGCGCTGATGGCGGAGCAGAAGGTGGCCATTGGGAAAACCGTCATGGGGACGAAAGACACGCTGATGGCCATCATTCCCCGAGAGGACGGAATCCTGGTTTCCACTATGTTCTACGCCAGCGATGTAAAGGCCCTGCCAAAGCAGTATGCGCAGCCGGAGATTTCTCAGCAGGAATTCGATATGGCGAAATTGCTGATCCGCTCTATGGATACGCCGTTTGCCCCCGCCAATTATAAGGACGAATACCAGGAACGGCTCCGCGCGCTGATCGAAGCCAAAATTTCCGGCAAAGAGGTGACGGCCCCCGCGCCGGAAAGCGCCGGAAAAGTCATTGACCTGATGGAAGCGCTGAAAGCCAGCGTG
The DNA here is from genome assembly GCA_028708585.1 of Oscillospiraceae bacterium. Lineage (GTDB taxonomy): Bacteria > Bacillota > Clostridia > Oscillospirales > Oscillospiraceae > RGIG529. Next base: position 2,644 of record JAQVYO010000035.1, on the reverse strand, counting down.
GAGAAAGCGAACAGAGAAAAGGAGACGGCGTAGGTTTGGCGGAATCAAAGCTGGGCGCATATCATGAAAAACGGAATTTTGAACGGACGATGGAACCCGAAGGCGGCGCGGGCAAACCGGAAGGAGCCTTCCGGTTTGCGGTTCAGCATCATTTGGCCCGTGCCGGCCACTACGATTTGCGTCTGGAATGGGACGGGGTTTTGCTGAGCTGGGCGGTGCCTAAGGGTCCGTCCTACAATACCCGGGACAAGCGGCTTGCCATTCGGGTGGAGGATCATCCTCTGGAATACAGGACGTTTGAGGGGACGATTCCGAAAGGAGAATATGGCGGCGGGGTGGTCATGCTTTGGGACGAAGGCGTTTGGGAGCCTTGTAATGCGGTGGAGGCGGGGCTGCGGGAAGGCATGCTGAAGTTTTGTTTGCGGGGAACAAGGCTGATGGGGCGCTGGGCCTTGGTGCGGCTCCGGCCAAAAGCGGACGAGGGAAAGGAGAACTGGCTTTTGCTGAAGGAAAGGGATGCGTTTTCCAAGCCGTCGGAGGGAATTTCCCAATGGACTGTCAGCGTCAAAACCGGGCGCAGCATGGAGGAGATCGAAAGAGGAGAGCATGAAAAAATCGCGGAAAACCCTTTTTTCCAAGCGGATGTGCAGCTTGCTAAGCTGGTAAGCGAAATTCCCGGCGGCTCGGATTGGCTTTTTGAACTGAAATATGACGGATACCGCATGCTTTCTTTTATGGAGCGGGGAAGGGTTCTCCTGCGGAGCCGAAACGGAAAAGATTATACCAATCAATTTGAACCGGTGGCCTCCTCTCTGCGAAACTGGGCCGCCGGCAGGGCGATGGTGCTGGACGGCGAATTGGCGGTGACCGACCCGTCCGGCAGAACGGATTTTCAGGCGCTGCAAAACTACACGCGTCCCTCCGGAGGGGAAAGCCTGATCTACATCGTTTTCGACCTTCTGGCCCTGGACGGGACGGATCTCCGAAACCATCCTCTGGAACAGCGGAAAGCGGCGCTGGAAGCTCTGATGAAAGACGCCCCTCCAAACCTCCATTACAGCCGGCATGTAAGGGGAAACGGAGCAGAGTGCCTGCAAGCGGCCTGCCAGTCGGGGATGGAGGGCATTGTGGGGAAAAAAGCCGATTCCCCCTACAGCGGGGCGAGAAACGGCGACTGGATCAAACTGAAATGCCGGAAACGGCAGGAATTTGTAATCGGGGGATATACGCGCACCGATAAAAAAGCCCAGGGGATCAGCGCGTTGCTGCTGGGCGTGTATGAGGGTGAAACGCTCTGCTATGCGGGCCGCGCCGGTTCCGGTCTCAGCCAGCGCGGTATGATGGAGCTGGAAGAACGGTTCCGGAATTTCAAGAGGGAAACCGCCCCCTTTCAGTGTCCGCCGAAGCCCAGGGCGAATGAAACGATTACCTGGCTGGCCCCGGAATTGGCTGCGGAAATCCAATTTGCGCAGTGGACCAAGGACGGGCTTTTACGACAGGCAAGCGTTCAGGGCATCCGGGAAGATAAAAACCCCCGGGATATCAGACGGGAAGGAGAAAAGGATATGGAAAAGGCTTTATCTTCTCCGCGGAAAACAGGGGAACGGGAAGGCGGCCTTATCATTCAAGGCGTAAAGATCACAAATCCTGACAAAAGGATGTTTAGCTGCCCGGACATTACAAAAGGGGATGTGGTCCGGTATTATGAGCAGGTGTCCGAGCGTATGCTTCCTTATGTGCAAGACAGGCTTCTGAGTATTGTGCGCTGCCCCGGGGGAATTTCCGGGACCTGTTTTTATAAAAAGCATCCCGGCCCGGGCGGGGGGGCCATTGTTCCGCTGTCCATCTCCGGGGCGGAAGGGGAAACGGAACCCTACTTTTATATCGAAAACGGAAAAGGCCTGATCTCGGAAGCCCAGATGGGAACGCTGGAGTTTCATGTTTGGGGCAGCCGTGCGGGTGCCTTGGAGCAGCCGGATATCATGGTGTTCGACTTGGATCCGGATGAAGGAATGGACCTTGCTCTGGTGCGAAGGGGGGTTCGGGATCTCAAAAGCGTTCTGACGGAGCTTGCGCTTCCCTCCTATTTGAAAACCAGCGGAGGGAAGGGTTATCATGTGGCGGTACCGTTTCAGCCGGCTGCATCCTGGGACGCGTTTCATGATTTTGCAAAAAAAGTTTCCCCAGTGATGGAGCAAAGGTGGCCTGAACGCTACACAAGCAATCCCCGGAAAGTCAAGCGGACGGGTAAAATTTTCATCGACTGGATGCGAAATGGCAGGGGGGCCACAAGCGTCGCGCCCTATTCCGTCCGGGCGAGAGCGGGGGCCAGGGTATCCATGCCTATTGCATGGGAAGCGCTGGACACCGTCGCCCCGGATGGCGTGGATATGGCGGAGGCCCTCCGGCGCATCCGGGAAAAAGACCCGTGGGAAGGCTTTTTTCAGGCTGGGCAGAAGCTGAAATAAACCTTGTCAAGAAACGAGCCGCTTCTTTTGCCGCAGGGCAGCGTGTTCCGCGTTTGGGACTCTCATATGGATGGGGCGATCCGAAAAAAGGCGGGGACACCGCTGGCATTTTTCCGCTGACGGATCAAATTTTGTGCGATTTTCTCTGTTTGTTTGTGGAGAAATATGTTATACTA
>JAQVYO010000175.1 GCA_028708585.1 Oscillospiraceae bacterium | reverse complement strand
TTTAATATCCGGCTATATTATTTGTTCTTAAATTGTTCGCTAAAAATAGAAAAAACCCGAGCAGCGGTACTCTATGGCATTACTGGCACGGATGAGCAGATCGTTGTTGTGGCGCTGTCTCAAATCGGCAATGTGGGCGGTCAGCCATATTGGTCGTGGGACGGATTCAACTCCCGCGTTGCATGGTGTTCCTGCTTTGTGAGCTGGTGTGCCAACGAGTGCGGATATATTGAAGACGGTATCATTCCCGGCTGTGTATGGGGCGTGGAATGGTTCAAGGAAAGAGGCCAATGGGCGGATAACGGTATTGAACCGACGCCAGGAATGATAATCTTCTTCGATTGGGATTCGCCTGACGGAGAATCCGGTCCACAGGATGGACAGTCGGATCATACTGGAATTGTCGAAAAGGTCGAGGACGGTCGGGTTTGGACGGTCGAAGGGAACACTGGTGATAGCTGCCGTGAAAAGAGCTGTCCTGTCGGGTACCACGAAATCAATGGCATTCCGGCGTACTAATGCAGAGCAGCCGCCCTTCGCGGCTGCTGTTTACATAATTTATATCTTCATTTCGTACTTTTTTTGAAAGTAGCAATTAATTCCGTCCGGTTCGAACAGCCTGTCTTTCTCAGAATGTTCTTCATGTGATACTTGACTGTGTTTCCAGATAAAAAAAGCTCGGATGAGATTTCTGCATTTGAGCATCCTTTAACGACCAGTCTGAAGATCTCCGACTGTCTGGCGACCAGCTCATACCTGGCTTCATATTCGCTAAGCAGCGCTTCAGTGTTCTCCTTTTCCGACAGGCGCGGCATGTATAGCTCATGATAGAGGTTAAAGAAAAGAATGGCACAGACGATAAACACGCCCGCCGATGCGCATGTCAGCAGAAGCTGATTCCCCGATGTCATAATCCCGCCAAGGGTACCAATTGCGTCGCCGAGACGTCCGCTGAGTAAGCCGAACACGGCAAGAAACAGATATGAACTTCTTTTCCCTGCAAGGTCGGCAAACAATACCACGCGATATACAGAGAAAAAGCCATAGAAAATATAGCTGAATACGCTCAAGAAAGCCGATATCCCCACCTCATTATGTAATGCAAGGCTGACAAACGGAAAAATAAGTGCCGTAATACAGCAGATTGCGCCATAGCGTCGGTTTCTGTCGTTGACAATACCGGCAACAACTAACCCAACAGCGTAAAAAATGCGTGTAAACGCAGAGTTGAGTACCGTAGAAACATCCGCAGCCGAGAAGTAACACCCCAGACCGTTTACGATAGAGCAAACGAGCGGAATGGAAAGAACCACCAGGATAAGCTTCTTATCAAGTCTAACTATTTCGGTCTGCCATTGCCCGTTATCGTCGGTTATCGGCTCAAGCCAACGGACAAGCGCCACAGATATAGCAGCCATACCGACAAAAACATAGATTGCAAGGCCGCCTTGCAATAGTATTCCACTATCCGGCAGAGAAAGCAGCCATGTCCCGATACTGCCGATAGCATAAGAATACCCAAAAGCCCGTCCACGGCTTTGTTGAGGGATGTGTGTGGAAAGCCGGGTAAGATATGCACCGGACAACATACCGATGCCGAGGTTCATAAGAAGTCCAGAGGACATAACCAGCCAGCCAATGTCAAAAAGCAGCGCCGCCGCTGTGAAAAGCACTGTCAGCACTATGGCAAAAATCACGAAGCTCCGTTTCCCTGCAAGTGAGGGCTTGATTTTCAGGATAATGGCAAAAAGAGCGATCCCCGCCGCCTGCAGTATGTAATACAGAACCTCTGTATAAAGGGTAACAGCGGCTGGTTCGTAATAGTTCAGCAGTTTATATAATACGGATATGAACGCAGAGCCCGTCCACAAAAAGATTTGTCCGACAAGCAGGGTATAAATCCAGGCTTTCTTTGACATTCAAATACATCCTCTCTATTTGGCCGGCAGTCAGATGGTATTGCGCTCATTCATCGACAATCTCCATAATGTCGGAGAAGTCGCAGGAAAGTGTGGTGCAAATTCTAAGAAGTACATCGGTTGTGATGTTCTCGCCCCTGCCAAGCTTGGCCAGAGACGAATGACTCACCCTTGCCGAATGACAGAGGTCTTTTTTCTTTATATTCCTGTCTATCAACAGCTTCCATAGTTTTTTGTAGCTGATACTCATCATGGCTCACCTCACAAAACATAGTATATCAAAGCAATCCGCAATTGCAATATAAAGTGTTCGATTGCGGAAGCAACTGTCTTTTTGACGCATAATTTCAATGGCTACCCATGAACTACCCCTCTTTCTGACCGGACTATCCCACGATTGGACTGTTCGATAAGCCCGGTTGCACTTAAAATTATTATCGGAGGTGGTCTATTTGAGCAAGAATGAAAAGCATTTCTCCGGCGAAAAGGCGGTTGTGATCAACGCCGCCTATGACGCGCTCGATTCGATAGGAATCGCAATCAGCAAATCGAACAGCAGCCGCGGAACGCTGATTGTATCCTCTGTGGATTCTCCAACGCTCGGAGGACGCATTGCCATATCGCCTGAGCTGTCAAAAGACGGAACCGTTGTTGAGGTGTTTCCCTTTACCGATGACGAACGCCAGTCAGAATGGATTTCCGCTTTTTTTGATGAGATGCAATCGCTGATGAAGCGGGTAGGACTGGAGGGGACAAGATGAAAAGAATAGTTATCCTTGCCCTGTCCGCTTGCTTATTGTTATCAGGCTGTTCGATGCTGCCCAACTCAAACCGCGCGACAAAAGTCAGCTATAAGGATTTGCGCTGCAACGAGCAGAATTTTTCCGTACTGTACAGCAGCGATTTTAACGGTGTGGCAAGCCAAGACGGTGCAACAATTTATACTGGGGATCAAGACGCGCTCAACAAAGTCGATATTTCGGTTATTTACGATGGCGACACCACGGGCTTTGATGTAAGCGAATATTTCTATTACCGTGCCGAGGATATGGGAAACGAGGACGGCAATGAATACACGCTTTGTGAAGAAATGACGCAAAGCTCCTTCGGGAACACTACAATGAGCGGAGCCGTATATTCCTTTTTGACGGAGGACGGCACGGTCTATCGGTATGAGATGCTTGTGAATACGGGAACTCAGCTTATTT
>JAQVYO010000174.1 GCA_028708585.1 Oscillospiraceae bacterium | reverse complement strand
CGGTATTGGAAGCCCTTGAGGACGATGCAGCCTTGCGCGGGGAGCCGCTGCAGTTCATGAGCCTCACGGAAGAGAACAGGACTGCCTTGAAGGGGTATACGCCCGACCGGTTTTCCTTTTTCAGGGACCGGGCCGGCTATGATTATATTTACCTGACCAGCAAGCTTGCTGATCTGCCCGGCAAGCATCTGCATGCGAAACGCAACCATATCAACCGATTTTTGGAGGAGAATGACAACTGGCAGTTTGAGTTGCTGACCCGGGAAAACCTGGGGGATTGCCTGAAATTGGACGAGGCTTGGAGCTTGGAAAGCGGAGAACAGCGGAAAACCGCGGCGAAAATGGAAGTCAGCGCCTTAATGCGGGCGCTGGAGCAGTTTCAGACGCTGAAGCTGGAAGGAGGCATTCTCCGGTCCGGCGGGCGACCGGTGGCCTTCACGATCGGAGAAAAGCTCAATTCCGACACTTATGATGTCCATTTTGAAAAGGCTTTGAAGTCGGTGACAGGGGCCTACGCCATGATTAACCGGGAATTTGCGCGATTTGTTCGGGAACATCATTCTCAGCTTCAATATATGAACCGGGAGGATGATTTGGGGCTCCCAGGTCTGCGGCAGGCCAAGCTGTCTTATGCCCCCGATTTGATGCTGGCAAAATACAGCGCCGTTCTTCAGCCGGCGAGGGTCTGCCGCCATGATTGAGTGGAGGGCGGCAAGGCCCGAGGAAGTGCCGGGACTGAAAGAACTTTGGAAGATTTCCTTTGGAGATGAGGACGGATATATCGACTTATTTTTTGACACCCAATTTCGTCCGGAGGAAACCTTGGTGGCTCTGCGGGATCATCAGACCGTCAGTATGCTGACAGGGTTTCCCATGCAGGTTTGCCTGCCGGACGGAGCGGAATATTCCGCTTCCTATATTTATGCCCTTTGTACCCACCCCGCATTCAGAAGCGGCGGCATTGCCCGAGACCTGCTTTCCTGTGCCGCGGATTATTTTCAGGAAAATGGGAAAGCTCTTTTGCTGATTAAACCCGGCGCTCCGGGGCTTTATGCTTATTTTCAAAAGCAGGGTTTTGCGGGCGGTTTTCCGCTCAGCGAGGTTTTTGTGACAGGGGAGGACCTGGGAGGCTGGGAGCCGGAAGGCAGCCTGGACCCGGCGGAGCCGGAAGCATATTGCGCAAGGCGGGAGGCCATTTTAAAAAGCCGGCTTCATGTGAAATGCGACAGGCGGACCGCCGCCCATCAGAAGGAACTCTCTAGGCGCTCCGGCGCGGATCTTTATTTTTTGCGGGTAAACGGCGCCGTTGGATGCGCGGCAGCGGAATATGCCCTGCCCGGCCACTTGGTCGTCAAAGAACTGCTGCTGCCGGGCATGTCTTGGAGAACCAGTTTTCAGCTGCTGGCGCGGCATCTGCCGGCGCAGGATTACCGGGTGCGCCTGCCTGCGTTTGAATCAGAGATAACCGAAAGCCGCAGGGAAGATTTTTTTCTTATAAAATATTTTTTCTCCGGGCAAAAGGCAAAGATTCAACCTTATATGCCGGGATACCCGGGATTTGCGTTTGACTGATGCAAAAAAACGAGTCTGAACAAGCGAAAGCCGCTTGTTCAGACTCGTTTTTTGCAGGGCTTTTTGCAGGGCTTTATGAGATCGTTAAAAGAAGCTTTGGATCAGCCGGCCACCGGACGCTACCAGAAAACAGAAGAACATCCCCAAAATAGTGGGCAGGGCGATGGAGATCAGCGTCCATTTGACACTGCGGCTTTCTTTCCAGATGGTAAAACAGGTGGTGGAACAGGGCCAGTGCATCAAGGAAAAGAGCATGGTGCAGACGGCGGTGGTGAGTGTCCATCCGTTGTTTACAAACAGCGTCCGCAGGGCCTCCAGACTTCCCGGATCCTGAAGGCTTCCGGTGGACAAATAGGACATAATAATGATGGGAATCACAATTTCATTGGCGGGAAACCCCAGAATAAATGCCGTCAGGATCACGCCGTCCAGCCCCAATAATTTGGCAAAGGGATCTAAAAAATGCGTACATTGGGAAAGCAGGCTCAAGTCTCCCACGGAGGTGTTGGCGAGCAGCCAGATCACAGCCCCCGCCGGCGCGGCGATGACGGCTGCGCGGCCCAAAACGAAAAGAGTGCGGTCCAGTACCGAGCGGACAAGCACCTGACCGATGCGCGGCCTCCGATAGGGAGGAAGCTCCAAGGTAAACGAAGATGGGATCCCTTTTAACAAGGTGGCGGAAAGCGCTCTTGAGACCAGAAAGGTCATCAAAATGCCAAAAACCAGCACAGCGGTCAGCAGTAAAACTGCATATATCTGCTGGATGGCTCCTGCCGTTCCCACGCAAAACATGGTGATGATTGCAATCAGAGTTGGAAAACGGCCGTTGCAGGGAACGAAATTGTTGGTCAACATGGCGATCAGCCGCTCACGGGGGGAATCAATAATGCGGCAGCCGGTTACGCCTACGGCGTTGCAGCCAAACCCCATACACATAGTCAGCGCTTGTTTGCCGCAGGTTTTGGCTTTCTGAAAGGCATGATCCAGGTTGAAAGCGACTCTCGGAAGGTATCCAAATTGCTCCAAAAGCGTAAAGAGCGGAAAAAAAATTGCCATGGGCGGCAACATAACCGACACCACCCAACAAAGAACCCGGAACGCCCCCGATACCAGAATGCCGCGCAGCCATTCCGGCGCGCCTATGGCGAGAAACCATTGGCTGATGCCATCCTGAAGGCGGAATAAAAGCCGGGAAAGCAGATCGGAGGGGTAGTTGGCACCGCTGAGGGTAATCCATAAAATGAGCGCCAGCATGAAAAGCATAATGGGAATTCCAGTGAGCCGGCTGGCAAACAGCCGATCCAGTCTTCGGTCCCGCAGGCTGGTATCTTTTTTCCGGGAATGGACCACGGTTCCGGCAATTTCTTCCGCTGTACGTACCAGCCCGGTGACAATGTCGTCGGCCAGCAGTTCCGGTGTAATTCCCCCCGCGTCCAGATTCCGCCAGGCGGCATCCATTTCTTCCGCCAGGAACCGGTCTGCTTCCAAGTCTGCGGAGAAGGCGTCCCGGAGCGCCGGGGGAAGGGTTTTGTCCAACAGGCGAAGGGCGATGTAGCGGCTGTTTTGCA
>JAQVYO010000173.1 GCA_028708585.1 Oscillospiraceae bacterium | reverse complement strand
CCAAAATCATGGTCAATCAGCCCGTCAGCGTAAAGGCGGGCGTATAGAGGACTGGAGCTTCCAAACAGCAGTTCGCAGGCAAGTTCGCCCGTCAGCTGTTCTTCCAAGGGATCGGCTTCGGAAAGCGGCTGTTTCCAGCCGATATAGAACAAGGGAGCGGACACTTCCATGGTTTCTTCCTGACGGGGGCTGGCGGAAACGGGCGCCTCCGCGGGGCCATAGTTGCGAATGGGAGCTTTCCCTCCGGCTGGATGCAGCGTTTCCAAAACCATCTTTTCAACTGTATCCGGAGAAACGTCACCCGCAACACATAAGACCATATTGGACGGATTGTAAAACGCCTCATGACAGTCATATAACAATTCCGGCGTGATTTCTCGAATGCTTTCCACCGTTCCGATAACCCGGTCCTTGATGGGATGACTTAAATACAGGCAATTTAAAAGATTATAATAGGCTCGAAGTTCTGGATTATCCGCTCCCATTTGGATTTCCTGCCCAATGATACCCTGTTCTTTCGCCACGTTTTCCTTGGTGAAATAAGGCTCTGAAACAAATTGCAGCAAAATCTTTAGGCTTTGCTCAAAATTTTCTGTACATTCAAAATAATAAGCGGTCATAAAAGGAGTCGTAAATGCGTTGGACAGTGCCCCCTGGGTGGCCAGGAGCTGATCAGCTCCCCCATCCTTCGTATCAAAAAGCTTATGTTCCAAAAAGTGAGCTGTTCCAGCGGGAAGTATTTTCCACTTCTTGTCCCATTGATATTGCAGATCATTTCCGCCATACCGGACGGCAAATAAGGCAAACGCCTTGGCGTAACCGGGTCGGAGCGATACAAAGATCTGCGGACCGTTATCCGGATGGGAGGAATAAAGGGTTTCGCCGATGGGATCAAAGACTATTTTTTGCATTTTTACATCCCCTTTCCCTGAGGAAATAGATGGTATCCAGTTGGATGTGCCGGGCGGTTTCAAGGACTGCATCGGCGGTAACGCTGGAAACCTTTTGCGCCAGGTCCTCCGGAGCATACCACAGCCCCGCAACCGCCTGGTTCAAATAAAAATCCTCCAGCCGGATCTGAGAGTCCGACGTGGATCGAATGCCGGACAGAAGCGCCCGCCGCGCATCCTCCAGTTCCTGCTTCGTGCATTTGCCCTGAACAAATGTTTGAAGCTGATTTGCAATTTCATCACTGGCTTTCTCATATGCTTCGGGGGCAATGCCCGCCGCCACCAAAAGAAGACCTTTGTGTTTTTCCACCATAGAGCCGATTTCATAACAAAGAGACATCCGTTCCCGCACATTGGCAAACAGCTTTGAGGTTACGGTGCCGCCAAATGCGGCGTTAAACAGCAAAAGCGCCGGATAGTCCTCGTCCTGCATACGAATGCCGGACCGGTAGCCCAATGCCAACCGCGCCTGGCTGATGTCCATTTCTTCCATGACCACCTTTGGCTCCGGGGAAGGAGCCCGGCTGAAAAACAGCGTCTCAATCTGTGCGGGACGATGGTGTGGAAGGCCCTGAAATCCATTTAAAACTGCCTGTTCTACTTGGCTTGGAGAAGCGGAGCCGCAGTAAAAAAATTCAATGCGCGCTTCGTTTAGGATCTGCTGATACCGGTCAAGCAGCATCTGCGGAGAGATGGACGATGCGGAAACTTCCGTTCCCAGCCGATCCGTTCCATAGGGTTCTTTCGCGCACATATTGGCCAACAGCCGCAACCTGGCATATAGCCTCCGGTCGTTTTTCTGAGCGCGAATTCTGCGCAGCAGATTTTCACGCTCTCCTTCAAAATATGCGGGACAAAAGCTTCCGTTTTGCATGGCGGGCCGCAGCAGCAGGTCCCCTAAAAAAAGGGCGGTCTCCCGCAAAAGGTTTTCCCCGCCCGGGGCATATGCATCGTCAATAAAAACAGCGCGAAAGCCAATACAATGCGCTTCGCCGCGTTTACGCACATCAACGTCCGCCGCAGCGCCATACAGCTCGTCCAACGCGGCGGAAAGGTCTATCATATCCGGATAATGGGCGGTGCCCCTGCGCAGCACGGAAGGCAGCAATGCATTTAAGGATGCGGTCTCCGCTGCAAGAGGAAGCATCAGATTCACGCTTAGCATTCCGGTTTTGAATTTTTTGGTGCAAATCGTGGTAAGATACGCGCCGGGCAACAGTTCTTTGCGCTGGGCAGCCATCATTTATATCCCGTCCTTTCAAACGCCGCGTCCGGTTCAAGGTCAAATTGATTTTCTTATTATACAACGAATATATAGTATTGGCAATTTAAAACTAAATGATGTCATCCGTTCTTGGAAAACGCATGATGAAAATCGTTTGGGGTTTTCCCGTTGATTTTTATTTTTTCCACTGTTGACAAATAAGCGTTTCATGCTATAATAATCAAGCGATGTTTTTGAAATTGTCTTATATGCGAGTGTGCTGGAATTTGGTAGACAGGCACGTTTGAGGGGCGTGTGTCTATGACGTACGGGTTCAAGTCCCGTCACTCGCACCACGTCGAGTGTTCTTACAGTACTTGAGATTGTTAGTAGCAATCTCAAGTGTGGGAACACTCAAAACTACAAGTTCGCGACTTGTTGAGATTGGGAGTAGCTTAATGCTACTCCTTTTCTTGTTTGTATTAAAACTTCCGGCTGCGGAAGTGGTGATATATTAGGTATCTCGATAGAGCCGACACAATTATAATGTATTTTGAGCTTTTGGACTTGAACACCGTCTATCTTCTCGGCGTGGTGGACTTCGATATAGTCTACAAGCTCATTTAACATTCGCTGTGTCAATTCCTTTGCACGGGTGTATTTACACGAATGGTAGCGACAAACATATCCATTGTCATGCTTTGGTCGATTTCACGGTCAAGCTCCACTTTCAAGATTTTTACCTTTTCCGCAAGCTCGGCCTGTTCAACTTCATAGCTTGCAGACATTTTTGTAAAACGCTCATCTGTGATTTTGCCGCTTTCGTTATCCTCATAAATACCACTAAACTTGGTCGGTATATGCACCTACGCCCATTGAGTAGTTTCCTTAAGGGATCTTAATCCGGTCAACAATTACTTCCATTCAGCCTTGGAATAGTCAGAGATACTCATCTGCAAAACGTGTAT